>CAZJNQ010000023.1:0-37235 GCA_964547475.1 uncultured Porphyromonadaceae bacterium | reverse complement strand
ATATCATCATAACCTATATTGTGCCAAGTACCAGATGTCTTGAATTGATAGTACAGTTCAGCCTTGAACCGAAGTACTGTATCAATTTCATCAATATTGTCTTCGTCATTTGTAAAATATTGATCTTCAACATCTGAACTATCAACCGCTAAAGTCGTGCCATGGGTTTCTGTGCAATTATTGTATATATGCCACAGAGATCCACTAATGGATGCATCATTAAATTCATCGCTGTATGTGCTATTACAAGCTCCAAAGGTGGTTTTTGTTGTTGAATTGGATATCGAGGTCGTTGTGCAGTATGATAGGTAACTATCATAACGTGTAAAGACAATCTTATCACTACATATACAAACGCCAGGATAATCATCGGAAGTAACTCCGCTAGATTCCAGTGTCCCAAAATCTACCCATTGGGATGTGCCACTATTATAATACATTCTATGTAAACGGTTATTTGAGTTGACGAAAAACAAGCTCGATCCATCCGAGTCGAAACAGGACCCTGTTTCAACAGTGGTTGAGGAGCTGGATACAAGTAACCCTCCTCCAGTCCAACTAGATCCACTTTTATAATAGTATCTAACTTTGTTTGTCGTTCGATCTGTAAAGAACACATATGAACTAGTCGCTTTTACATCAGTATAATCTGACGAAGAATATGTAGTACCCAGGGTTGTCGGTGTTGAATTCCAGTTTGTTGTGTAAGGGATTTTGTATAAGTAGTTATCAAATCCGATGAAAACAACAATCTCAGAATTAGCTCCCATTTTCGAATAATATCTAGGCTCGGCATTGGAATTGACTCCCACAGACTGCCAGCTTGATCCATTCCATTGTAACAGCGCTAATAAATCATACTGAAAATCAACGTAAAATATGCTATTGTTTGTCACTACTAAGTCGGAACCATCAGCGGCGGTCACATTGTTGTTTACAATGGAGTCTGAATTACGCGCTGATACGTTAATTCGTCGAATTTTACCTGAACTATCTATAAAATAAATCCAACCATCATAATAAGCTATAGCTGTTGCTGTTCCGACATTGGTTTGACTGCTGTAGAGAGGTTGACAATCCCAAAAATAGTCATTCCATGATACGACATAGATTTTACTATCATCTCCGACAAAATAGATATTGGTTCCATTAGTCACAAGATCACTAGAAGCCAGGACGTTATTACCCACTAAATCATATGTCAACAAATACTCATGATAGGTTTGTGAGTAGCTGTTTATGCTAATAACCAGGGTAAAAGCCACGAACATGATTATTTTATTTTTCATTTTGTTTTGATTTTAGTGAAGATCACGTAATTGAATAAGGAAACAACTGATTAATAGAAGCAAGGATCAAAGATCTCTTGTTGTCTTCATGAGGAATCGAAGATCATTACTTCTAAAACATTGAAATAGTAGTGCTTCGCTATCGTTGATAAAACCGCTAGAGCGTCACTGAGGTATCCGTTATTGCAATTATACTCTTCATTTGTGCCTTCCATATTGCATCTTTTTATTAAGGCAACATGTGCTTGAAAACGGGTAACGAAACTAAAAGGATTAGGCAGCTCGTTATCCCTTCGTATCCTCAGCCCTATCGGCGAGAGCTATTGAGGATTTGACAACTAATAAGGCTAAAACTTCGATGGGGAACTTATTTTTAAAAATATTTGATGATTCACTAAAATGCAATGACGCCCTTGTCATTGCTTGACATTACTGAATCAATTTCATTTAATACCTCTTCAAATGCAATAGAATAATACTTACATAACCGATAATAAGTAACGAGCAGAATTGATGTATCACCTTGTTCAATCCGGCCAATGTGAATACCCGTGTCCAGATAAACGTCCAATTGGGATTTATGAGCTCTATTTCTCTGGATGCTCATTTGATTTGACAATGCTTTTAAGAATAGGTCTTCGTTCATATCATATTGATTGAATTCTTCTTACTAACGAACAATTTCAATTAATGACTCCGATTGAACCTTAATAACCTTTAACTGGCAATTGTTACTGACGGCACATGAAGAAGTTCATTTGTGTCATAGAAGTAAAGCTTCAGGTACAGTTTCAGACACAGCTTATGACGATCCTGAGCCAATGCGAAAAGTGTACCGTTTTCATTAAAAGAGAACTAACCTGAGAGCAATTATTATATAGTCGATCTGACCTTACAGCTTGCCATTCAATGAAAGTTCTTTAGTTTTGTTGCCTTATTGACAATTCGGTTTAAACTCTAATAATGATCAACAACAAAAAGGTTTGCGTCGTCTTTCCTGCATATAATGCAGCCAGAACGCTTGAGTTAACATACAATGAACTGCCACTTGATATTGTGGATGAAGTGATTTTAGTAGACGATGTTAGTAGTGATAACACCCTTCAGATTGCTAATCAACTAGGAATCAAGCATGTTATTAAGCATGAAACGAATAAAGGATATGGAGGAAACCAAAAGACCTGTTACAGCAAGGCTTTAGCCCTTGGCGCCGATATTGTCATTATGGTGCATCCCGATTACCAGTATACTCCTAAACTAATACCATCAATGGTTTTTTTAATTGCTAATGACGTTTATCCAGTTGTTATCGGAAGCCGTATTCTGGGGCGAGGTGCACTTAAGGGAGGAATGCCCCTTTGGAGATATTATTCAAACCGTTTCCTGACCCTTTTCCAAAACATCATGATGAAACAGAAGCTATCTGAATATCATACAGGATATCGGGCCTTTTCTTCAACAGTGCTAAGGAATATTAACTTCATGGAAAACTCCGACGATTTTGTCTTTGACAATCAGATGTTGGCTCAGATTTTATACAACAATTACGCTATCGCCGAGATATCCTGTCCAACGAGTTACCACGCAAAAGCTTCTTCCATTAGTTTTAAGCGCAGCGTAAAATATGGATTGGGTGTTTTAAACACCTCCATTGCTTATCGATTGCAAAAATGGCATATAGCTAACTTTCTTATATTTAAGTAGTTAAATAGTCATCTTGCATTCCTTTTTTTGATTCCGTCACCGCTTCAGCATTCTACAAGGCATTAATACTCTTTTTATTTTCCGGTTAGTGTCGTGTCCTTTTTTTAGGATCCATCTGTTTCTACTTTCGGGCAAACTGTCTAAATATGGAACAACTGCTTGCCCTTGCCGGTGGATTGATCGTGATCCTGCTCGGGATCATTGGTTTCTGGATCCAGAAGTGGATTAAGAGTACCGATGCGCTGACGGGGGCTATTTCGGACCTGCGGATTCTTATTGCAACGACGCAGGGTAGTGTGGATACAATACGGCAGAATTGCGCTTCCCGTTGCACAGTGGTGGATAGCCGGCTGAATTCCCATTCCAAGGCTATTCAGGATCATTCCCTCGATATTGCCCTAATCAAACAAGCCCTGCAACATGAAAGTGAGTAAGGATTTCTCGCTGCACGAGTTTGTACCGCCCATGATTTATGAGCAGTACGTGGATAAGGCGATCTGGTTCGTGGATCCCAAGCTGTTTTCGATGGCCCAGTTCATCCGGGACCGGTTTGGTAAAGCCATGACCATTAACAATTATATGGCGGGGGGAACTTACCAGTACTCGGCATTCAGGGACCATTTGTGCACCATCGGGGCTGTTAACTCTCAGCATCGGCATGGCCGGGCATTCGACTTCCGGATCAAGGGGGTCACGCCTGCCGAGGTTCGTCAGGACATTATTGATCATTATCCCTTGTACCGGGAGGTGGGATTGACCACCATCGAGGCCGAAACCCCGACCTGGGTGCATGTGGACTGCCGGAACACCAATCAGGAAACATTATTAATTGTACCCTATAAATAGCAAGATTATGGAAGGCATTGAAAACATTAAAACCTGTGTCGGTTTTGTTCTGGATTTGACTGATGACGTGCAGAAATCCCTGGCGGATGGCAAGTTCAACCTCAAAGACTCAATCCTGTTCGTGGACAACATTCCGCAGATCCCCCGGGCAATTCGATCGGCTACCCGGTTCTGGCAGGAGTTCCAGGAACTGGATGCGGATGAGGAAACGGCCATCATCCAGTTTGTGAGCGATCGGATCCAGTGCGACAACGCAAAGGCCAAGAGCATCATTGTTCAGAGCTTTAAAACAGCCATCACCATCTCCGAATTGGTCTGTGATGGCGTGGAACTGTCCCGGATCATCAAGGCAGCCTGACCATGTGGAAGGTATTGAGACTGGTCCCTGTGGCCCTGCGCTACCTGATTAACGTAGGACCGCTCCTCTATGAGGCCGTTCGGTTCGGGGTGAAGGTAGTCCGGGAAATCAGGCCCCTTAGAAAGAAACCAAAAGTTGGGAGGGATACAGAAGTTCCGGCTGAAAATACAGATCCCGGCTAAAGAATCAGGTGTTTTCATAATGTCGGTAACCGCGGTTCCTTTCGGGGGGCTGCGGTTTTTTGCTGTCCTTTTTTGCCGAGGCTGCCGGGTTTAAAATTGCCTTTCAATAACCCATCGATGCTCACGATCCTGAAGTCTCCGCCACTGGTTGCACTCTTGGATAACCCCATCCGGTTCTCCATGCAGACGGATAACCATGTGGAAGAAATAGGTTCCAACATTGTCTTTACCATTGAGTTTACCGGAACCGGATTTGAGGATGATTGGATCGAGCTTTCCTGGAACGGCCGGGTGATCCGCTTTGTGTGCAAACCAGAGCCGGATGGATCCGGAAGCCAGGTGCATGACAATTCCACGTTCGATATGTTATCCGAGTGGGTTGAAAAGCTGGCGGCTTCCTTGCGGGCGAACTATTATCTCTCGGCGGACTTCGAGATCACCTTCTCGGGAAATACTCTCCGATTGGAGGCCCGTGAACTGGGCGATCAATATGCCGTTTCCTTTGACTCTTCATGGACCTCGGCCGATAAGCCGGTGTCCGGTATCAGCGGATCAAACCAAATACTGCGTCCCTTTTTTAAGGTAGGAGTACAGGTCATCTTAAACGTTGGTGAACACTGGGTCGTAGTGGGAGAGGACCGGCAGCCGGTCGACAGCGTCGGCCGGGTGACCTTTGATATTCACCGGCTTTTTGCCGATCAGGTATTTTCCTCATTCCGCTTTCCGGAACCGGTCAGCCCGCTGATGGTGGCTCGTCCCGAAGCCTGCCGGCAGTACCGGATCCGATACTTTGAACAATACGGTCCGGAGCTGGAAGTTCAGGTCGTTACGGAGAGCGATTCTTTTTATCTGCTGTCCGGGGGAGTCTCCCGGATCCAGGAAGCCATTTACAACCGCCTTGGAACCTCGTTTTGGGATAAACTGGGCTACAACGGGTATTTCCTAACCTGGCAGCCCGATAACAAGCCGATCACCCGGTACCAGACCGAAAAACTCTATTACCTCCTGCAGGAGCCTGTATCCCGGTTGATCCTTCGCCGGGCCTATTACTTTACAAACGGCACCGGGAACCACAGCGAACCGGTTGCATCGATAGAGGAACCTCTGGCGAAACAAGTCTATGAACTGACCATCACTCCATACGTTCAGAATGTTCCCGGGTCGGAAACCGACCTGCTGGAATACTTCCAGATATGGATGGAAGACGATGAGATGAACCGGATCAGCGAGATCCGGACCTACCGGATGGATTACCGGAATGTTGAAAATGATAGGCTGTTCCTGTTTCGCAATTCCTTGGGGGGATATGATACTTTCCGGACTACTGGAGAGCAGGAAGACTCCCTCGAATATGAGCGTGTCTCCGTTAATCTGGAACCGGGCGAGAATTTCTCGGAACGGGATCACCGGCTTTCGATCCACGCCATCACGGAATCCCGCCAGTTCAAAGCCAATACCGGTTGGATCACCCCGGAAAACTCAGCGTGGATCCGGGATTTTTTCCTTTCCCGGCAGGTGTTCCGGATCCTTGCCGGCAAGCTGGTTCCCATCGTGATCACCGCCACGCAGATGGTTCATCGCAGAGACAGGCGGGAGCTCTATTCCATGGACTTCGAATACCGGTACTCCTGTTCCAATGAGCAGTACACCCGGGAGATCACCGGGGCCGTAATGAACGAAGATTTTAACGAAGACTTCGCAAACCAATAGCCATGGCCGTATACCCCCTGCAGCAGCTTAAAAACAGGATCACAGACCGGATCCATGCCAACCGGGCGAGGGCGATCACGGGGATTGATATGCAGGAGATGCTCCACGATGTCATTGATTCCCTGAATGCGGACGGAGGCGGGGATCCGGGGGAAACCCTCGTGGAAAAGACCGATTACGGCCTTGTTGGAACCCTGGATGGAATCAATGTCACCTTTTCCACTTCGGTGGCTTATGAGCCGCTGACACTCCGGTTATATGTCAACGGTGTGCGCCAATTCCTTGGCCTGGATTACCAGGAAACCACCGACGGCCGGATCATTTTTGAAACCCCACCGATTGCGGGAGACCTTTTGATTGCTGATTATCAATATTAATACTAAAACTAACTCTAATACCACCTAACTCATGGCAGGAACATTAATTCGTAAGGAGCAACTCGTCAACCTGGCGATAGTCAATGCCGATGTTGCCGCTGGGGCCGCAATCGCTTCCAGCAAGCTGGCCGACGGGGCCAACTGGATCAAGAAAGACGGGACGGTAGCCTTTACGGCTGATCAGTCCATGGGAAACTGTAAGCTCACGAACCTGGCGGCTCCGGTCTCGGCCAACGATGCAGCCCGCCTCATCGATGTGCAGAACTCAGCCGCCGGGATCTCGGCCAAGGAGCCGGTCCGCGTGGCCACCACCGCAAACATCACCCTTTCAGGCAACCAAACCATTGACGGGGTGTCCGTCGTGGCCGGGGATCGCGTGCTGGTCAAGAACCAGACGACAGGCGGAGAGAACGGGATCTATGTCTGCGCAGCCGGTGCCTGGACCCGGGCTACCGATGCCGACACCTCAGTCAAAATGAAGTCCGGTACCTATTGCTTTGTTACCGAAGGGACCACCAACGCCGATACCGGTTGGATCCTTTCCACCGACGGAGCGATCACCCTTGGGACCACTTCGCTGAGCTTTGTCCAGTTCTCGGGAGCGGGAACGATGACGGCCGGTGACGGCCTTCAGAAGTCGGGCAGTACGTTTTCCGTGAAAACGGTATCCTCGTCCCGGATTTCGGTCTCCGCTTCGGGAATCGACCTGGCTACGGTTACCACCGGGGCAACCCTGGGCGCCAGCGGGGCCAATATCCCGAATTTCACGTTCGACAATTACGGGAGGATCACTGCCGGGAGCAACCGGAGCTTGTCGTGTGCCGACATCTCTGCCCAGCCGGCCAACGGATCACTTACATCGCTCGGGGTTGCCGGCAACGGGATCCTTGTGAAAACAGCCACCGATACGATCACCCCGAGAACGATTACCGGAACAGCCGGACAGATCGCCGTCACAAACGGTGACGGGATCTCCGGGAACCCGACCATTGCCCTTGTGGGGAGCATTTGCACCCCAGGAACCTACACCAGCGTCACGGTGGATACCTATGGCCGGGTAACGGCCGGTACCAACCCCAGCGTGCTGTCTGGTTCAAACCTAGTGACACGGGAAACCCCGACAGGGCTCGTCAACGGATCCAACACCACCTACACACTGGCCAATACGCCGACGGTGGGATCCGAGGAAGTCTTTCTGAACGGTATCCTGCTGGATCCCGGTGCCGGAAATGACTACACGATCTCGGGGGCCACGATCACGATGCTCGTGACCCCGCAGACCAACGATAAGCTTCGCGTATCCTACAGGAAATAGTAAAACTCATGGGCCGGACTGAAATACCTTCACACCAGGTTAAGGATGGCGGGATCACCCGTGCGGATCTGAACACTATGACCGCAAATTATGCCGTGATCACCAAGATCCTGAGCGGGGCATCCACCGGGGTACTGGTTAAAACCAGCACCGGAGCAGATGCCGGGACCGGGGATGTCACTCTTGAGGCAGACATCACCTACCTGAACACCCTCTATCCGAATGTAACCGTCAGCCGGGCCCAGAACCTCTTTTTGGCTACCCCTGCCTCAGGCGGGGCAGGGGCGGCCTCTTTTCGGAATATTTCCGTTTCGGATGTTCCGATCCTGAACCAGAACACCACGGGAAGCGCCGGCAGTGCTCCGGCAGGAAGCCTGACCGGCACGTCTCTGGCCAGCAATGTAGTCAGCTCATCGCTGACTACGGTCGGGACCTTGGCCAACCTGACGGTTACCAATACGATCGGAGGGAGTATCAATGGAAATGCGGCAACGGCAACTACCCTTCAAAATGCCCGTACCATCAACGGGGTATCCTTTAATGGATCAGCCGATATCACGGTTACTGCCGCCGCCGGCACGTTGACAGGCACGGTCTTAAAGTCCACTGTTGTCAGTTCCTCTTTAACCTCTGTCGGGACCCTTACTTCATTGTCTGTATCGGGTGCGATCTCTGGCGCATCATTGACGGCCACAGGAGCTGTAACTGCCGGATCGGTGAATCTAAATGCAGCCTATGCGAAAGCTCTTTTTACGGGCGGTACCTATACCGCAGAAATTTATTCGGACGGGGCCAACCTAATCATTGCCAACGATCAGATGATCTACCTTCAATCGGTCGCGGGTGCAGTTCTGTACGCGAAAGGTCAGAAATCCGGAAGCGATACCTGGTTCGAAATGATGTACAACGGTTCGACTCGGGCGAAAACCGTGTTCGGGGGATTTTCCGTAACCGGTTGCGGGTATTTTTCGAACGGCATTGAGGTTACCGGGGACGTTAAAGCAACGGGTGATGGGTACTTCTTTAACTCCGTTTCGGACATGCGGTTGAAGAAGGATTTTGAGCGGATGACCCCGGATTACGGCATCGGCATTGTCCGGAAAACCAATCCTTATTGGTTCACTTGGCTCACCGGAAAAAAGGAAGGCCAGCGGGATTTTGGTTTCGGGGCTCAGGAAATGGAAAAGATCCTGCCCGAAATGGTCATGAACCGTCCGGATGGATCGCTCGGGCTATATTATGAACACTATACCGCCATTCTGGCATCGGCAGTTCAATATTTGGATGAACGGGTCATCCGCCTGACCAATGAACTTGAAGCTTTGAAAAATGCCCAATAACCCGCTACAAAAATCCGGGACCATCCGCTTTTCCGACATCATGAAGGAAAAGGAGTGGCTGGGAACCGAGGCCAAAGCCGTAAGCGCAGTGGTTGAACAGAACGACCGGCTCAGCCCGAACCTGGTTTTGAACCTATATAATCCTACGGTTATTACCAGCCGGATTTCAAGCAAGCCCTATAGCATTTCTTCCTGGTTTGGGTACAACCATGCCCTGGGGGAGAATATGACCGTCCTGGATGGAACCATCTCGGGCGGCAATATGAAAAGCATGGTCAAAACCCGGTATATGTCCGGCTCGGGGACCGGGTTTTACAGCCGCCATTATACCAATCTTAACGGGCTGTTTTCGGAATGTTGTTTTGGGGACGCAGATTCCCTGTCGCAGGGGAACACCAGCCTGACTGCATACAATCAGTATGAAGTTACTGAAAGGGTATCGCATGAGGCCGGGAACTACACCGTCTCCGTTCAAAGGCCCTACCTCGAGATCGATCTTTCAGCCATCAACCCCAACCGGCGGATTGCCGGGGCGGAGCTGACCCTCACCGGCCTGACCAATACCTATTCACCCTGTAGGATGATCCTGGTCCACTACGAAAGCTCCTCGTGGGCCGTTGGAAATTTCTCCTGGCGGTTCGCCATTTCCTCACCTGTCATGTTCGCAACCGGGGATCAGACTTTTACGCTGAATTCCTACGGGGTGTCCCTGATCAATGCTGCGATTGCCACATCCGATAAGAAACTCAGGCTCGGGATCATCACCTATGACTGGGATTGCGCCTGGGATCCTTACATTGGGCCAAACCTGTTGTCGGGCAATAACCAGACCTTCGAAACGACAGGTAACTGGTCGGGTGGCTCCGGGGTGACATTGGAATCGGTGACGACCAACATCAACCGCACCCTGGCCGGCAGGAAAGCCCTTCATGCATACAAAACAGATGATTACGCAAGCCTGTATTTCAGTCTGGGGGGCAATTATTTTGATTTTACTCCGGCTAATGGAGTGGATTATTACACCCACCTATGGTACCGGTTCGAGAATTTCGGTGCTTCATTCGGCTATTTTTCCAGTGAATCGGCTCTTTGTGGAGCCCTTCTCGGTAATACAACGGCACCGATCCATCCCTACTTGCTCAGTCCCCAGGATCCATCCCTGACCTCAACCAACTGGTTCCGCGGGGGATGGAACAATACGATCGATAACATAATGTATTCCGGGGATACGGACCTTCATTTTAGAATCGGTGGCACTGATCCCTATTACTCCATCAGGGATATCTACCTCACGGATCTGCGGATTGTTCCTATTCTTTTTTCCAAAACCTGGGGAGCCAAATACAACAACCCCCGTCTGAAATACTACTATGCCGGCCTTCCCGGATCGGTCTCCACGGGAACGGTTTCGGGGATTTCATCCACCGGGGCGACTGTCGGGGTAACGATCTCGGATGATGGCTATACCTCGATTCTGGCCTCAGGCATTTGCTGGAACACCACCGGGAGCCCGACCATCTCGGACAGCAAGACCACCAATGGCAATACCTCGGTCTCATCCTTTAACACCACGATGACTGGCCTAACACTGGGAACCACTTACTATGTTCGTTCATACGTCACCACCGAGGTGGGAACCACCTACGGCGCGCAGACCACGGTAACGACCCTCGGCCTTCCAACCGTCACAACACAATCCGCCACGAGCGTATCCTACACCTCGGCCCAGTTTAACGGCACGGCATCATCTGATGGCGGGCAATCGATCACCGACCGGGGATTTGTGTTTAAGGTTGGCAGTGAACCATCGATCACCGACAATAAAACCTCGGCGAGTGTACCTACTGGTACCGGAACTTTTACCCTTTCGAAAACCGGCCTGACTTCGGGGGTAACCTATTATGTAAAGGCCTATGCCAGCAATGCCAGTGGTACGCAGCTCAGCACCTCGGCTGTCAGTTTTACCACGCCATCAAACTTGCCGGTGGTCACCTGGTCAGCGCCCACCACCTTTGAACCCCAGGCCACGTATGTGACCTTGAATGGTTCCGCTTCTGCGGATGGTGGAAGTTCTATCACGGACCGGGGATTTGTGTACAAGGCCGGCAGCAATCCCACGATCACGGATAATAAAACCTCGGCGACCTCACCAACGGGAACGGGGAGTTTTTCCAAAACCATATCCGGACTGACACCGAATACGACCTATTACTTTGCCTCGTATGCAACCAATGCCAACGGCACCAGCCTCTCGGGAACCTTTGGATCTTATACCACGGCGATTGGCGTACCGGTGGTCAATAGTACCACCACCGTCACGAACATCGGCCAGACCTCGGCCACCTCGGGAGGGTATATTTCCACCGACAATACTTTTGCAGTTACCGAACGGGGAGTCTGCTGGAATACCTCGGGCAATCCGACCATTGCCTCCAGCAAGGTAACCTCGGGTACCGGGACGGGGTCCTTCTCAGTCGACCTGGCAGGCCTAACCATCGGAACAACCTATTGTGTTCGCTGTTACGCGATCAATTCAGCCGGGGTGGGGTATGCCGGGCAGGTTTCCTTTACCACCTTGGGAGCCAACCTGCCGACGGTTGCATCCACTTCAGCGGTTACCAATATAACTCAGACCACGGCCACTTCCGGTGGGAACGTATCCTCCGATGGCGGGGCCACCATTACCGAACGGGGGATCTGCTGGGCAACTTCCCAGAATCCAACCACTTCGAATGCTAAAGCGACCGCTTCGGGAACTACCGGAAGCTTCTCGGCCAACCTTTCCGGACTGACCGCTTCGACCACCTATTACGTCAGGGCCTATGCCACGAACTCGCAGGGAACCTCTTATGCCAGCCAGGTATCCTTTACCACGGCGGCCAGCATCTCCCTGCCTACGGTCTCGACCACAACGCCGGGACAGGTTACCTACAACTCTTACTGGGTGGGCTGCTATGTCTCCGCCGACGGCGGTGCAACCGTTACTGAACGGGGATATGTCATGAATACCTCCGGATCCCCAACCACCTCGAGTTACACTCGCAAAGGGTACAATGGATCGGGAACCGGGTATTGTGACATTTATGTATCCGGCTTGGCGGCTAATACTACCTATTACGTCCGTGGCTATGCCATTAACTCGGCCGGTACGGCTTATGGATCGCAGCTATCCTTTACAACGGGATCAGCTCCCGTGACCCCAACGGTTTCAACAAATTCACCGGCCACCAATATCGGCCCCTCCGGAGCAACTGTTGGTGGTTCTGTTTCGGCGGATGGCGGGGCATCGGTAACCGAAAGGGGAGTATGCTACAATACCTCTGGCTCTCCGACCACTTCCAACTCCAAAGTAACCTCGGGAACCGGTACCGGAGCCTTCTCGGTTTCGATCACCGGTTTATCGCAAACCACCACGTACTACGCCAGGGCCTACGCAACCAACTCGGCCGGCACCTCTTACGGTTCTCAGATTAGCTTTACGACCTCTGGTGCTGCGACCACCCCATCGGTTACCTCCGGTTTGGGGGATCCCTGGTCATCGGTTCACCGCACTTCGCCGACCAAAAACGATATCGGTATTATAAACAACGAGGTAACTTCCGATGGAGGGGCAACCATCACCGAACGAGGAGTCGTCCACAGCAACACCAACTCCACTCCGACAACCGCGGACAGTAAGGTCATCGTTTCGGGGACTACCGGCACCTTCACGGCCCTGTTGACCAACTCATACCGGGATAGCCAGACCTTCTGGTTCCGAGCCTACGCAATTAACTCCCAAGGGACTAGCTATGGGATTGTCAGAGCACTAACCTTGAATTCCAGTTTCTGGGATATGTAAATAATGATTATACCATGATACGATACGCAAAACTATCCATCCGGGAAATCCGGGAAGTTCTGAACTCGATGCAACAGATCCGCGATGCCATGGCCCCGGAAACCCTTGTGGCCGTGGATCTGAATTACGAAACGGCAAGAGATGCTTTTGTCTTTTGCCAGGAGAAGCCCTGCAAGCACAAAGACAGCGAAACCGGCATTAAGGTTCGCAAGGAACTCATCTTTTGGGAAATCAACCCCGATAATCTGCCCGAATCGGTGCCGCTGGAGCTCCGTATCCAGATCCCTGCCTTTTTGATTCAAAGCTGATTGTAATTACCTAATTGATAATAACTTAATACCAATTGCATGAAAACACTGACCAATCGTGAGCTCCCGATCATTCGGGACCTGCTGGGACGGCTGAACGGGGTACCCGACATCCGCGTGGCGTATGCCTCGGCCAAGACCATTAACAAAATCAATCAAGAACTCCGGGACCTGGAGCAGATCCAGAAGCCCGATGAGGAGTTCGCGGAGTTTAACAACCTTCTGGAGGAAACCAAGAAGAAGTGGGCCCGCAAGCGTGCCTCCGGCGAGCCGGCCACCCGAATGCAAAGGGTAGGGGACAGGTACGTCGAAGTGTACGACATCTCCGAAGAAGACCAAATGAACTACCAATACGATGCCGAGCAGCTCGAAAAGGATTACCTGGAAGTTGTCAACCGCCAGCGCATCAAGGAAAAGAATTATGCTGATATACTTTCCGAGCCCGTGAAGCTTGAATTCCACAGGGTTGATATGAAGGAGGTGGCCCACCTGTTGGCCAAAGATCCTGAAGGCAACACGAAACTCTCCGGTGCCCAGTTCTTCGCCCTGGCGTTTCTGTTGAAGAATCCCAAGATCAAAATGGAGCAGATCCCAGTCAACATCACCCAGGAGGACATGCTGGGTCTGGTAGAGTATTTTGATGTTTAACTGATTATACACTACACGTGCTGCAGCTGCTAATCCGGGGGGAGAGCATCGACCTCAATGAAAAGGCCTCGATCAGCATTACAGAGGAGTCCCCGGTATTCGAGCGAGACTCGATACCGGGGGGCTTTTCGTTCCCCTTTGATTTGCCCGCCACACCTCGCAACCGGCGCATTTTCGGCCACCCGGACCGGATCCAGATCACCGGCCGGGGCAGGGGAGAGTTCCCGTTTCAGTTTTTCCTGGAAGGGCGCCTGATCGGTACCGGAACGGCCAATATCCGGAAAGCAACCGAGCAGACTTTCAGCGCTTACCTTCAGGTTGCCACGGGAGACTTTGCCGGCAAGATCTCGGGGAAGAAACTCGCTGAGGTCGATTTTGGAGTACCGCGGCCCTGGGCGTTCAAGCCGGAATTCACCTATCCGGAGGATGATTTTGCGCTGTTTCCCATCTACAACGAGAACTTCATGGATGAAACCCAGTACCAGACTACCTGGCTGGGAAACCATTGCCGCCTGAATTCCTACGAATCCGGCGACTGGTACGCCAATTTCAATGCCACGATGGCCCTATCGCCGTTTCCGTTCCTGGCGTACGTCGTGGGGAGGGTGTTCAATCATTTTGGGTTTGTGGTCAGGGAAAACGTACTGGCGACGGATCCGGACCTTAAAAAGCTGGTAATCTATTCCAACCGGGATATTTCCACGATCACCACCTCGGTCACCTACAAAGAGATTTATTTCCAGGGCTATAACGGGATGATGTCACGTATGGTGCCCGTAACAACCATCACCCGCCATTTTGATAACTGGGATATGCAAGGCAGCATGCCTGACATGCTGATATCGGACTTCATCCTGGCCATCCGCAACCTGTTTAACCTTGTAATTGTCATTGACAGTCAAGGCTTTGTTTCAATCATTAAGCGCAAGAATCTGGTCCTATCAGGACATGCCGTTTCCCTTGCCGGGAAAGCGGTCCGGGGACCAGTTGTCACGCCGAGCCTGGAAAGTGCCGGGATCTCGCTGCACTGGGAGCATGATCCCGGAGACCTGTTGTTTTCGGAAGGGTTCAAGGACGTGTACGAAAACGAAAAGCTCCTGAAGTCACCCGTGGAAACGATGGACGACCTGGCTGAAATTGAGCCTACCCTCAATGAGATCCGGCTGGTCCGGAGTCTTGGGCTCTATTACCAGTATGCTGGGGAAGAGGTGGATGAGGTCATGGAATACACCTGGCGAAAATATTCCATTGACTTTCAGGATTTCAGACTGGGGGCTAATCCCGAGGAGTTCACGGCCAAAGCCTCGACTTTACCCATGGTCCATTACCAACGGGAGCTGGGAGGAGCCTTTATCCGTTGCCCCCAGGCTGCCCAGAAATCCAATTCCATTATCAGGAAGGAGAGTACACCATGTACTTTGAGGCTGCTATTTTACCATGGGATGATGGCGGATTCGGTCGGAACGCTCTATCCTTATGGCTCCTCGGACTCATTCGACAGGGTAGGGAACCCGCTCCCGGATTCCAATCTGAGTATTCGCTGGGACGGGGAAACCGGGCTGTATAACCAATTATGGAAGGATTACCTGACGTGGTGGAAAACAAAGAAAATGGTTACCTGGATCATCACTGATCCAACCAGTCTCGAGTTTTCTAAAATCTACGAGATTGCCGGTAACCATTATCTGCTGAAGAGCCGGAACATCGTGCTCCGGGACGGGAAAGTAGAACCCTCCGAATGCGAGTTCTACCTTCTCTAGAATTTATCCATGAACTTCATTTCCTTTTCCACATCCTCAGTCAAGGTGTGTGCATAGACCATGGTTTCCCGGATGTTGGCATGGCCCAGAATCTTTTGGAGTGCGGCCAGGTTGTGGGTATTGCGCAGGAAAACCGTAGCAAAGGTGTGACGGGCGCAGTGAAAGCTGATTTCCTTGGTGATTTCACAGTCCTTGGCTACAAGCTTGATGTACTGCCTCATGTTTTGTTCGGCAATGCAGTTGAAGATGGTGCCATTTACCCGGTAAGGACCCTCGTCCTCGATGAGTTGCTTTGCCATTGCGCTGAGCGGAATCTTGATGGTCTTTCCCGTTACGTTCTTGGTTTTATAGGGCACGATTACCAGGATGTCGCCCACGATATTGTCCATCGATACCCTACGAATGTCCGAAATCCGGAGGCCGGTCATGCAGCCAAATAGGAAATGTCTGAGGACATTCTGGCGGCTTTCCGAGAGACTTCTTTTGCGGTAAAGCTCGATCATTCTCTTGAGTTCTTCTTCAGTCAGGAAGACCCGATCCGCTGCACCTCGCTTGACAGGATTCTTGACGATCGGGTTTTTCTCGATCATGCCTTTCCGCACGGCAATGTTTATATAGGACCGGATCGTCTTCATGTTATTATGCCGGGTATTCAGATCGTTCTTGAGGGTGGTTTTCAGGTACCGGTTGTAGTTGATGAAGAATTCCTCGGTCAATTCGTCGGTAATGATCCGTGACTGATAAGCCTTTAGTTTGGCAAGTATGCCATTATGCTGACGGATAGTACTGTCGGTAATTTCGCCTTTGCGCTCCTTGATGGCCCGATCCATAAAGTCAATGAAATCAAACCCATAGGACGGTCTGAAGTATTCCAACTTTAGCGATTCCGGAGTAATAGGAATGTTTTTAAGCTGAAATTTGACTAGAATATCGTTGATTTTGGCTACAACATCCCTGATAATCAGGTTGCTTTTATCCGACCCTTTTATCGATTTCTTAACCAGGCACTTATCCTCATCCCATTGATTTGGTGTGAGATAGACACCAGTTTGGAAGGTCACACGCTTGCGCTGCATATACACAAAAACGAATACCTGGCCGGTTCCTTCCTTTGTGAGGTCCTTTGAATTGTACCTCACAACGGGGCCAGGCATCTTTCCGGATGCGTTTTGGATGCGTTTTAACACTCTTTTTGTCATGATTGACCTGTTATCCTCATTTTGCAATTCGTTGGATAACAGGTCTTTGGGGTTTTGGGTAATCTTTGATTTACCCTCCAAGTGATCCAGCAGGGATTCGAACCCTGGACCCCATCCTTAAAAGGGATGTGCTCTACCTGCTGAGCTACTGGATCAACCGTTCAAAAAACGTGCGGCAAAGATACTATTCCATTCATTTCCTTCCAAATTTATTTTGCGGACAGGCTTTAAAAGGAAAGGCCCTCATTGGGAGAGGGCCTTTCTGAAACCTAAACCTAAAACTAAACCTATGAAAAAGTACCTCAGGCATTTGGGCTGCCTGGTGACCCCCTTGTTCTTCAGGATTGGTCACGAGAATAACGTACAAAATACATACCATATTGCAGCCATTAGGTCGCAATTTTTTCGATTAACATAAAATTAACAGTCAGGCCTCCGGAGCGGGAGTGACCTTGATGGTAATGATCTCATTCTTTTTATCGAATCCGATCACCAGGGTATCCCCCTCCTTGGCTTTGGAATCGATGATGGTTTCAGCCAAAGGATCCTCCAGGTATTTCTGTATGGACCTCTTCAGCGGCCGTGCTCCGAATTTCAGGTCATAACCCTTGTCGGCCAGGAAATCCTTGGCAGCGGGTGCCATTTTTACATTGAATCCGAGCCTTTTCATCCGGTCAAACAATCCGTGAAGCTCAATGTCGATGATCTTATGCAGATGCTCTTTTGTCAGGTTGTTGAAAATGACCACATCATCAATCCGGTTCAGAAACTCGGGTGCGAATGTTTTGTTGAGGGCTTTCTGGATTATGTCTTTCTGGTAATCGCCGCTGGATTCTTCCTGGGGGCGAATGTTGAAACCCAGCGACTGGCCGAAATCCTTCAGCTGACGGGTTCCGATATTAGAGGTCATGATCACTATGGTGTTCTTGAAATCAACTCTCCGGCCCAGGCTGTCAGTAAGTTGTCCATCATCCAATACCTGCAGGAGGATATTGAAAATATCGGGATGGGCCTTCTCGATTTCATCCAACAGCACAACTGAATAGGGTTTTCTCCTGACCTTTTCAGTCAGCTGGCCGCCTTCTTCATACCCCACATATCCGGGAGGAGCTCCGACTAACCTCGAAACGGAGAATTTTTCCATGTACTCGCTCATGTCCACCCGTACAAGAGCATCGGCCGAATCGAACAGTGTCAGCGCAAGAACTTTGGCCAGCTGCGTTTTACCGACTCCGGTCGGTCCCAGGAACACGAAGCTGCCGATCGGTTTGTTGGGATCCTTCAGCCCTGCCCGGTTTCGCTGGATAGCCTTCACAATTTTTCTGATGGCTTCATCCTGGCCGATGACTTTCTTCTGGAGCTCCGCTTCCATGTTCATCAGCCGGGCACCTTCAGCCTGTGCAATGCGCTGAACGGGTACACCGGTCATCATGGCAACGACCTCCTCGACATTCGGCTCATCCACCACCTGCCGGTTTTCCATCAATTGCTTTTCCCAGAGATCTTTTTCCTTCTCCAGGTCGACCAGCATTTGTTTTTCACGGTCCCTGTGCCGGGCCGCTTTTTCAAAATCCTGACTTTTAACGGCTTCTATCTTGATTTTCCGGGCTTCCTCGATCTCGCTTTCCAGCTTTATGATTCTCTCCGGTACCGAAATATTGGAGATATGAACCCTGGAACCTGATTCGTCAAGAGCGTCAATGGCCTTGTCCGGAAGATGCCGGTCGCTGATATACCGCTGAGTCAGGTAAACACAGGCTTTCAGCGCTGCATCCGTGTAAATGACGTGATGATGCTCCTCGTATCTTTCTTTGATGTTGTGAAGTATCTGGAGGGTTTCCTCGGGCGAGGTGGCTTCAACCAGCACCTTCTGGAAACGCCTTTCCAGGGCGCCGTCCTTCTCGATATGCTGCCTGTATTCATCCAGCGTGGTGGCCCCGATGCATTGGATCTCACCACGGGCCAGTGCCGGCTTCAGCATGTTGGCCGCATCCAATGATCCGGTGGCACCCCCTGCACCCACTATGGTGTGTATTTCATCGATAAAGAGGATGACATTATTGGTCTTGGCCAACTCATTCAGGATGGCTTTCATCCTCTCTTCAAACTGGCCACGGTATTTGGTCCCGGCAACAATGGATGCCATGTCAAGAGCAACCACGCGCTTGCCAAACAATACCCTCGATACTTTCCTTTCCACAATTCTCAGAGCAAGGCCTTCTGCGATGGCCGATTTGCCGACTCCGGGTTCACCGATGAGAACCGGATTATTCTTCTTCCGGCGACTGAGGATCTGCGCAATCCGCTGAATCTCAATCTCACGGCCTACTATCGGGTCCAGACGCCCCTCTTCGGCTGCATGAGTGATATCAATCCCGAAATTATCCAGTACGGGAGTGTCCGATGAAGGCCGATTGGATTTGGCATGACCCTTGGGAGCGTCACCCGGAACCTCCGAATCTTCTTCCTCGTCATGGTATTCTTCCTTGGAGGAAGGAAGGCTCTGATTCACCTGATGCTTGACCATGCTGTAATTGACGTTCATGTCTTCCAGGATCTGGGTGACCAGGCAGTTGTCATCCTTGAGGATGGCCAGAAGCAGGTGAAGGGTGCTGACTTTCACCGGTTGCAACTCGCGGGCTTCAAAATAAGCCAGTTTCAGGATCCTTTCCGCTGGTTTCAACAAAGGAAGGTCCTTCTTGGCGCTCACCAGCTCGGCGGCTTTTCCCACGCGTATCCGGCTCTCAATCCGTCTTTTTACCTCGGGTAAATCAACTCCCAGGTTAACCAGGGCATCGATGGCTTCACTTTCCCCCTCCCGAAGGATGCCCAGAAAAAAATGCTCCGGACCGATATAATCATTTCCCAGCCGTATCGCTTCCTCCTGGCTGAACAACAGCACATCCTGTATCTGTTTTGGAAAATTTGATTCCATAATAATCACCTTTCAAAGCGGAAATCCTGACAAAAAGCGCCTGCCAATGTGGCAACCCCCGTATGCATCAATCTTTCGTTGCTTTCCTTTGTCATTAAAAATCAGGACTTTCCTGAATGCATCAAAATTATAAAACAAACCGGCTCATAAGGACACAAATAATGAGCCAAATATTAACACCGCACCTGTTCAAATATATACCTGAAATCATAGGCCGGGGAAGAAAAAAGTGGTAATTTTGTCGATCTTCAAAGCAGGGATGTTGATGTTGTATCTGATTTATTTATAAACACTTATGATAGAAGGCGAAAGAATTGTCCAGATCAATATCGATGAAGAGATGAAGTCATCTTATATCGATTATTCGATGTCGGTTATCGTGGCCAGGGCTTTGCCCGATGTCAGGGACGGACTCAAACCGGTTCACCGCCGTGTTTTATACGGGATGAATGAACTGGGAGTGGGAGCCAACCGACCCTATAAGAAATCAGCCCGTATCGTAGGTGAAGTGCTGGGAAAATATCATCCTCACGGAGACAGCAGCGTTTACATGGCTATGGTCAGGATGGCCCAGGACTGGTCGATGCGTTATCCTCTGATCGAAGGGCAGGGAAATTTTGGGTCTATTGACGGCGACAGCCCGGCAGCCATGAGGTATACGGAAGCACGCCTTGAAAAGATGGCCGAGGAGACCATGTCAGACATCGATAAGGATACGGTTAATTTTCAATTGAATTTCGATGATTCCCTCGAAGAACCAACCGTCTTGCCCACGCGCATCCCCAACCTGCTGGTTAACGGATCTGCCGGCATTGCAGTCGGGATGGCTACCAATATGCCGCCGCACAACCTTTCCGAAACCGTAAACGCGATTATAGCCACGATTGATGATCCTCAGATCACCGTTGAAGGGTTGCTGAAATATATCAAAGCTCCCGATTTTCCTACCGGAGGTATCATTTACGGCTATCAGGGGGTGAAGGAAGCTTTTGAGACTGGCCGGGGCAGAATAGTCATCAGGGGAAAAGCCTCCATTGAAACCCTGCCCAGCGGCCGCGAGAGGATCGTTATCACGGAGATTCCCTATATGGTCAACAAGGCTGAGATGATCATGAAAACAGCCGACCTGATCAACGACAAGAAACTGGAAGGGATCTCCAATGTGAATGACGAATCGGACCGGAATGGGATGCGTATCGTCTTTGATCTTAAGAAAGAGGCTCTGTCCAATGTAGTCCTTAACAACCTATACAAGTACACCCCTCTGCAAACCTCTTTTTCTGTCAACAATATCGCCCTGGTCAACGGGCGTCCCCGGATTTTGAACCTGCGCGGGCTCATTGATCACTTTATTTCCCACCGGCATGAAGTTGTCACCAGGCGGACGCGCTTCGAATTGGAACAGTCGGAGAAGAAAGCACACATCCTGGAAGGTCTTCTGATCGCTTTAGACCATCTCGACGAAGTGATTGAACTCATCCGCAATTCGAAAACGCCGGATGATGCCAAAACCGGCCTGATGCAGAATTTCGGCCTAACGGAAATCCAGGCCAAAGCCATCCTGGATCTCCGCCTTCAGCGACTGACCGGGCTGGAGCGCGATAAAATCCGCCAGGAATACGAGGATCTGATGAAACAGATCGACTGGCTTAAAAAAGTTCTGGAAGACGTGGGTTTGAGAATGGAGATCATCAAGAGCGAACTGATTGAAGTCAGGGATAAATACGGGGACGAACGCCGCACGGAAGTTGTATATGCGGCCGAAGATTTCAATCCCGAAGATTTTTATGCCGATGAGGACATGGTCATCACGATCAGTCACATGGGTTATATCAAACGCACCCCCCTGACTGAATTCCGGACCCAGGGACGGGGTGGGGTAGGAGCCAAGGGAAGCACCACCCGTGACGAGGATTTCATAGAACACCTGTACGTGGCGTCCATGCACAACACCATGCTCTTCTTTACCGAATCCGGTCGCTGTTTTTGGCTGAAGGTCTATGATCTTCCGGAAGGGACTCGGACCTCAAAAGGGCGGGCCATACAGAACCTCCTCAATATTGCCCAGGAAGATAAGGTGAAAGCGTATCTGAGAGTTGGCGACCTTTCTGATTCAGAATACATTAATAGCAACTATATCATTCTCTGCACGAAAAAGGGCGTGATAAAGAAAACCCTCTTGGAAGCCTATTCGCGCCCCAGGCAAAACGGGGTCAATGCCATTACGGTCAGGGAAGGGGACCAGCTGCTTGAAGCACGCCTGACCAACGGTAACCACGAGATTCTCATGGCGGTCAGATCGGGCAAGGCCATTCGCTTCCACGAAAGTACGGTCAGGCCGATCGGCCGGACTGCTTCGGGTGTAAGGGGGATAACCCTGGCAGGAAAGAGTGATGAGGTTGTCGGAATGGTCTGTGTGGAAAAGGAAAGTGAGGATATACTGGTTGTATCTGAAAATGGCTATGGAAAAAGGTCCAGCATCCAGGACTACAGGATCACCAACCGTGGCGGAAAAGGCGTCAAAACGATCAATATCACCGACAAGACCGGTCATTTGATCGGCCTGCTGGGAGTGACCGACGATGATGATCTCATGATCATCAACCGTTCAGGCATCACCATACGCATGGAGGTTGCCCAGCTCAGGGTTCAGGGACGCGCAACACAGGGCGTAAGGCTGATCAATCTGAGGGAAAATGATGCCATTGCATCGGTAGCAAAGGTCGGCAGCGAAGGAGCGGAAGAATCTACAGCAGTGGGTGGGGAGCCGGAGGTTGAAGATAATGAGCAAAATAACCTGGCCGACGAGAACCAGTGACCCGGGTTTTGATAAATGTGGCATTATATTTGACAAAAGTTGATGCTGACTGATTGAATCTTAATAATTTTGCGACAAACTGATTAATTTTTTCTGTCATGAAAAGGATAATTCTTCTTTTAGCCGTTGTACTTGTTGGGGGCATGGTGATAGGGCAGAGCAATAAGGTTGTAACTGCTTATAACCTTATAAAACCCGAATACAATGAGCTGGATAAAGCCAAACAGGCTATCGACGAAGCTGCCGTCCACCCAAAGACGATGGTAGACCCGAAAACCTGGGTTTACAGGGGGTGGGTTTACTATAAGCTTTATCAAACCAAGGATGAAAAATTCAAGAATCTGGATCCCGATCCGCTGAAAGTGGCCTACGAATCATTTATCAAGGCTAAAGATCTGGATATCAAGAAGAAGTGGGAGGAAGAATTGAAATTCAGGTTCACCCAGGTTTCGGCTGATTTTTTCAACCGTGGCTCATCGGAATTTGAGCAGAAGAAATTCAAGGAATCCTTGCAATCCTTCGAAACCGTTATCGATATCAGCACACTGCCGATCCTTAACATGCTGGATACCGGTGCCGTGTATAATGCCGCACTGGCTGCCGATGAAGCTGGTATGAATGAAAAAGCACTTGAATATTACTGGAAAACAGCCAATTACAACTACGGTGGCTCCGAAGTTTTCCACTATATCGCCCAGATCCAGCTGAAAGAAAAGGATACAACCGCTGCCATGAAAACATATGAACAGGGGATTGCCAAGTATCCGAATCAGTCGGCGAACCTGTATGTTGCTGTAATCAATATCTTCCTGGATAAAAAGGACCTAAACAGCGCTTTCGGTTACGTTGAGAAAGCCTTGGAAAAGGATCCTGCCAACCAAAGTCTGTGGCGTGTTTATGGTGATGCCTGGCAGAACAGAGGGGATAGTGACAAGGCTGTAGAGGCTTATAAAAAAATGATAGAAATTCGACCTGAAGATTTTTTGGGTTATTATATGG
This sequence comes from uncultured Porphyromonadaceae bacterium, assembly GCA_964547475.1. GTDB lineage: Bacteria > Bacteroidota > Bacteroidia > Bacteroidales > UBA12481 > UBA12481. The sequence goes on along the minus strand of CAZJNQ010000023.1, from coordinate 13,606 downwards.
TTGGGTATATCTATTTTAATCAGGGTTATGAAGAAAATGAAAAAGCAAACGCGATACCTTTAAGTAATGAAGTCGGCTATAAAGAAGCTATCGCTAAGGCTGATGAAAAATTTAGGCAATCACAACCATTTTTTGAGAAAGCTTATTCGCTAAAACAAGATGATGGAGATGTTTTAAAGGCGTTGAAACAACTGTATTACCGTTTTAAGGATGATGCCAAACTGAAAGAGATACAGGCGAAAATTGATGAATTGAAATAACTATCTAATCAATAAGATAGGAAAGGGGCCGTTTGAGCTTATCCTTTATAAATACAATTTAACATAATATTAATTATAAGACAAGAATACGCACCTGAAAACAGGTCAATCAGTTCGCAACTTGTCTTATCGGCTCACCGTCATTTTCCTGGTTTTGGTGAAACTGCCAGCACTCAAGGTGTAGAAATATTGGCCGGGTTCCAGTGAAGAGCCGTCCAGTAAACATTCATTACTCCCGGCTGGTTGCTGTCCCAGCCGGATCCTGTCGACAATTCGTCCAGTGATATCGCGAAGGATCAACTCGACTTCTGATGGCTGGCTCAGATGATAGGTTATTCGCGAAAAATTCGTGAAGGGATTGGGATAATTCTGGTCGATCCCTGATGCAGACCGATCGGCAACCGGTGTACCGTCAATCAGGTTGCTGTGGTCATTCAGGTTCATTCTGATCATGAACAAATCATCCCCGGTGCTGTACCAGGCCTGATCATTGGTAAAATAGTACCAGCAGTTCCCGAATAATATGTTAGTCCGATCGGAGCCGATATAATAACGCCTTGAATCATAAGCTTCCTCGTATTCCATATTATTGTAAAACTCGACGGCCGCCAGATAGTTCTGCCCGGCTACCAGAAATTCCCCCTCCCCATCCTTGACCAGCGGTACGGTGATCCAGTGGTTTTTCAAGATCGTCGAATCCATCAGGATCATGTCGGATTCCAGCAGGCGGTAAGGTGAATCGGTTTCAGGATCGTAGCGGAATAATACCATCCGGAATGAACTCTCGATATCGGCGCTGCTGATATAAACCGACATGCTGTTCACCTCGATGTTGTTTTTTATAGGATACCAGACTCCCATCAGGTCACCCTCATGAGGTACAGTATACCATTCCCAGGACGAAAAAGTAATTTCCGGTTCTTCGTCACAGCGTGAGAACAGGCTGTCCGTCACGTTGAAATAGGCAAAACCGGTATTGTCACCCGGGATTTCATCCGGTTCTTCAGCCCGGGCCGTAAAATCGATCCGGTAATGCCCGAAATTCTCCGGAACGAACTGGTTTTCAAGCACCATGGTGTCCGTGAGCCCCGGATATAACGTGACCTGGGAAGACGATTGATCGTAGATGACCTGGTTGTTTTTAGTGACCTTGACATTGAGTTCCGTGTCCCATTGCTCGAGATTTCCGAAATTCTTAATGATTCCCTGGAAATCATATCCGGCCAACTGGGTTTTGGGCAAGGCGAAGAAGAATCCTTCCTGGGTATCCTGTCCGTTATCGTAATCAGCCTGATAATCCAACAGTTGCAAGTCATTGTCCCAACCTTCCATGAAGGTGATGTCATCAATCATCCAATAATAAAGCTTAGCATCTCTCCAGGTGATCCGGAATTGCACAGCAGGCTGGTTTGCAGCCACATCGGTAATGTTGATATGCAGGTCCACCTTCTGACCTGCTGAGATGCCCCCCACCCTTTCGCTGATCAGGGTTCCCATCTTCATGTCATAAGCGGCCCAATGCGCTCCGGCATCGCTGGTGACTTCAAAAAGCATTACTGATGTCGACCAATACCTGAAGTTCTGTTCCACTTTGACCAGCACAGACGGATGAGCCGAACAATCAATGACCGGACTGGTTATGGAGTTATTCAGTGCGATGAAATTGTCGTAATGGCCGAGGTCCTGGTTATAACCCCCAAGGTTCAAAGCCAGGAATCCGTTGAATTGAGTGGTTGAACCGAGTGGGGGTTCATTGGTAAAAGCTCCTACCAGGGTCGTATCGGCCCAGTGCCAGTTATAGCCCAGGTCTAGCGGATCCTGCAGGCTCCATCCTTCAGGTAACAACCAGCCCATTTCGCTTCCGGCGTTTGCCCAGTCAAAATCTTCGGTCCAGAATACATCGCCTCCTCCTTTTAACTGATTTGCAGTCTTCCGGGAAGGCAGGTTCCCTTTATCGGCTACTCTGGGAGGCTCCACAGGCATTGGCCTGGCTGTCTGCCCAAAACTGCTTGTTGCATAAAGGAACAAAAACACTAGGAGAGAAATTTTTTTCATGGTGTATCAGATTAACAATAATAAAGTTAGGCAATCCATTGTCTGATTTCCTCAACCGGATGAATGTTTTTGATTTCCGGGATGATTTGGCTCGTAAACAGGTTGATTTTCAATTGATCCGGCTTTTAGTATCCTGGGAGAACAGGCAAAGAACCAAAAGCAATCGAACCCAGTTGTTGATTGAACCTGCTCAGATAATCAGTTATTCGTTCTTTTCATTTAATAAAAGCAGGTTTGGCAAATCATTTGCTTAGGTCTCGTAGAGTCAACATCCAAAAATAAAAGCCATGAGAACCTTAATCATCCTTGCAATTATCCTGTTCGCCGGAGCAACTGTCTACCCGCAGACGACCAGGTCAGCAAGGGAATCCAAAAACGAGAAAGGCAGTTCACGTTCAGAAACCAGTTCGCGCAGCGTCAGCCGTTCGGGCTCGAAATCGTCTCAGGATAAAAAATCCGCTCCCTCCCGTGCTTCGAAATCTCAGGGTAGCCGGACCGCCGATTTCAAACAGAAGGCTCCTTCCAGGGATTACGGGCGAAGCAGCGCAAGCCGCTCTGTGCAGGAAACCAGGCGAGTGGCTGAAAATCATGATCGTACCTCTGGATCGGTCAGCCGCAGTACCCAGGCTCCCTTGCGTCCCGAAATGAAAGGCGGAGGCAATACGACCAGGAGCAATGAAAACCGGACCGTACGTCCTGACAATACCGACCGTTCCCGGAATCAGACTTCCTCCGCTACCCGTGTATACCGGGAAGCGAGAAACACCTTTACCCGCGAAAACGGCACGGTCATGCGCCACCAGAACGATGATGTATTTGTTTCCCGGCGCTTCAATCTTGATTTTAACAATTTCGACGACCTGAGAAGGTCGGATGACTTCAGGAGAGAATTCCACGACTTTGACAACTGGAATCACAGGAGACACATCCGGATCATTAATCATTATCACTACCGTTATGTTCCGATACCACTTGAGATCAGAAGGGTCCGTTACATTTATCGCAGACCGGTTCATATCGACTTGATCTGGACTCCTCGGTTGCTTCACAGGTTCATGTATTACTACCCGACCCACAATTACTGGAATGTCGAATATGGCCAGGAGATCGAAACGATTTCTGCATACGATGCAGCTGAATGGGTCGGCACTGTCAAGAGACTTTACGGAAAAGTGGAAGAGGTCTATTACTCGCCCGAAGATGAAAACTACATTCTTTACATAGGCGCTCCGTTCCCCTATCAGGATGTCAGTGTGGTGATCCCGCGGCACATAGCCAATGACATTTCGCTCAGCCCGAAATGGTATTTTGAGAATGAACACATCTGGGTGGTCGGTCTGATCAACCTCTGGGAAGGCAAACCCGAAATTGTGGTCAGGGACGAGGATCAGATCAGAAGATATTGACTTTAGTGAGTAGTGTTTGGAGAACCATTGGGGGAGTTCCTGCAACCGGGAGCTCCCCTCTCTTTTTGTCGAAAAGTTGTCTGGCTATTGATCCGGTTTAATCATTACTTTTAGCGGCATGAAATGAAATTAATCAAGGGTACAGATTGTTCCGCAAATCATTGATAGGGATCATTTCAGAGAAAAGGTACGGAATCATAGGTACGGTTCTGGTACACATGCTTGTTTTTGTCATTTTCCTGGTTATCAGGGTCAATACCCAGAGCAAAGAAGAAGCAGAATCCATCACTATCGACCTGACCACCCTGGAAGAAATCAGCAAGCTGGCAATCCTGCAGATCCCATCAGCCCTCAGGTCTCCTTCTGATGCAAGGCAAGCCAGGAATATCGCGGTTAATGAAGCTGAAGACAGGGTTGAAAAATACGATGACTACCAGAATTACAGGGTTCCGGACCGTACAGCGGAAAGAGAAGCTCAGGGGCGGGTGAGCCAGGCTGTCAAGGATATCATCAAGGAAAACAAACTTAATCCGACTGATAGGGACGTTCCTTACACGAAACCTAAACCGACCGGTTTCTATGAGGCGAAAAAAATAGAAGAGGAGCAGGTTTACCAGGGGCCCACCAATATCTTTTACAAGCTTGAGGGACGCAAGGTTTCCTATCTGCCCGTGCCTGTTTATAAGTGCAAGGGAGAAGCGACGGTCCAGATTGATATCCGGGTCGGACAACGAGGTAAAGTCGAATGGTTGTCAGTCAATGCTTCCGGTAGTGATTCCAAGGACCCCTGTTTCCTGGATGCTGCACGGGAAGCTGCCCGGCAAACACGGTTTAATTTCAGCACATCGGCTTCCCTTCTGCAGCAAGGGTATATCATTTATCATTTCATAGCCCAATGACCATGGACATAAAAAAACCGCTGATTCAAGCGGTTTTTTTTTATTCAAAACTTTCTGTCAGGCGTTTTTGAAAGCTTTCAATCCGGCGAAGATCGCAGATTTTCCCAGTTGACGCTCAATGCGCATCAGCTGGTTGAACTTGGCAATCCTCTCACTGCGGCAACCTGAACCGGTTTTGATATGACCGGCACCGGTTGCAACTGCCAGATCTGCAATGGTTGTATCTTCGGTTTCACCCGAACGATGCGATATGAACTGAAAATAACCATTTTTCTTGGCTAATTCGATGGTCTCAAGGGTCTCGGAAAGGGTTCCGATCTGGTTGAGCTTAACCAGAATCGAGTTTGCTGCTTTTTTCTCGATGGCTTCTGCCAGGATCTTCTTGTTGGTGCAAATCAGATCGTCACCAACCAGTTCAATGCGGTTACCCAATTTCTCGGTCATGAGCTGCCAGCCTGTCCAGTCATGTTCAGCCAAACCATCCTCAATCAAAACGATCGGATATTTATTGACCCAATCGGTCCATAAAGCAACCATCTCCTCAGATGTTTTTGCCGATTTATCGGATTTGGAGAAATGATATTTACCACCCTCCATCATTTCGCTGGTTGCTGGGTCAAGGCAGACGGAAATATCCTGGCCGGGCTTGTATCCGGCTTTAATAATGGCTTCCAGGATGACTTCCATGGCTTCTTCGTTGGATTTAAGGTTCGGAGCATAACCGCCCTCATCTCCGATTCCGGTGGCATAACCCTTGGCTGTCAGAACAGATCTTAACGAATGGAAAGTTTCAACCCCCATGCGGATAGCCGTGGCAAAGTCCGGAGCATTATGCGGGGCTATCATATATTCCTGAAAGTCAACGCTGTTCTGGGCATGAGCTCCGCCATTGATAACGTTCATGCAGGGAACCGGAAGAACACAGGCGTTGGTTCCACCGATATAGCGATACAAGGGAAGTCCCGTACTTTTTGCGGCTGCATGCGCAACGGCCAGGGAAACTCCAAGGATTGCGTTGGCTCCGAATTTGCCTTTGTTCGGAGTGCCGTCCAGCTCAATCATGGTATAATCGATGTTCCTCTGATTATAAGCGCACATGCCTGTGACAACAGGAGCAATATAACTGTTGACGTTATCGACGGCTCTAAGGACGCCTTTGCCACGGTAGCGCGATTTGTCTCCATCACGCAGTTCAACGGCTTCCTTTTCCCCGGTTGAGGCTCCGGACGGTACAATGGCACTGGCGCTGATCCCGTTTTCCAGCCTGACTTCCACTTCGACTGTCGGATTACCCCTTGAATCCAAGACTTCCTGAGCAGCTACTTTTGAAATTTTCATGATATAATAAATTGATATTCAGATGATAGTGTTTATTTTTCAAAGAAGTGGTAAATATAGGCAAAATGTAGGCCCGATCAAACTATTTTTAAGTCGGATCCATAAACTTACAAACATGAGGCTTTTCACCGGGATGCCCGTTTCGGAAACTTTCAAGGAAGCATCTGAAGCCTTGTCTGGACGGAATCGCCATGCAAAAGGCATACGTTGGATTCCCGCAGGTAACCAGCACGTGACCACCTGTTTTATTGGTGAAAATGAAACGGTCAGATTGCCGGAGATTATCGAAAAGATGGACCTAATTGCTAAAGCTGCAGATCCAATCCCGTTAAGTCTTGAGAGGATCTGCCTTTGGCCGAACAGGAATCCTTACATGGTCTGGGCTTTGTACCAGGAGAACGAAGCATTCACAAAACTCTACCGTTCACTGGAGTGGAGCCTTCTTGGCCAGGCCGGAAGCGGAAGCGTCAGACCACACGTGACACTTGCCCGTTTCAAGGAGTGGTCTTCCTATCGGCAACTGAAACTTTTCAATCCTGATTTTCCTCGTCAACTCCTTGTCGATCACTTGGTACTATATGAGTCCAGGCTAAGTCCGCAGGGTCCCAGCTATTTTGAAATAGCAAGGTTTCGGCTGGAACTTACCCTTCAGCATCCCTGAAGTCTGCCGTCCAAACCGACTCCCCTACCCCAAAGTCGAAAGCGCATTTTCTGGCCAGCACAAATAGATAATCCGACAAGCGGTTAACATACCGGATCAACATCAGGTCAACGGGGATTTGCCGGGATAGACGGATGATGGCTCTTTCCGCCCGGCGGCATACCGTTCTGGCCACATGACATTGAGCCACAGCAACATGGCCTGCTGGAAGAACGAAGTTCCGTAAGGGGGGCATCTGGCCCATCATCCGGTCGATGGCCAGTTCCAGGTCAATGATATCCTCATCCAGGATCTTCGGTAGCCTTTCTGCCAGGGATGATTCGTCCAAGGCCAGTGAGGAAGAGACTACAAAGACCCTCTTCTGGATAGCCGTGATCCGTTTTTGCTCTACGGGATCCGTAATCATAGACCGGATCAATCCCAGGTGGGCGTTCAATTCATCAACCGATCCGTATGCTTCGAGCCTGGGATGATCCTTGCCGACCCGTGTACCGCTGGACAGGGATGTTTCTCCCTTATCCCCAGTACGAGTGTAGATTTTCATGCTTGATTTTTTTTCTTGCCTTTTGTTTTGCCAGTCCTCTTTTCAACGTTGTTCAGAACGGGTTTACCCTTATTGAACCGCAGAACCTGGCAACGGATTTCACCGGGATGATAATCTTCCTCTTCGAGCTGCCATTGCAGCGGTTTTACCTTAACACTCTGATTGCAGATGTCTTGAACGGTAATGACAGCTTCCAGACGGCCGAAAAGGTCAACCGTCCTTTCCAGTGTGATAAATGCAAAGGCATAGGTTTCACCGATCACATAATGAGGATGTAAAGGTTCAATCAAACACTCCCCATTAGGCCTGTAACGTATTACGGTTGCTTCAATTTCCTGTCCGGGCTTGAATCTGTAATGAACATAATCTACGACAGGAAGGCGATGGAAATTGCCTATCGTATCTTTCAGGATGTAAAACTGTGCATTTTCAAAAGTCTTGATATCCTGGATACGGAAAGTATAGTTTTTCCCTTTTTTTAAGGTCATAAAGCGTGTGGTCAAAGCCGGCAATGACAAGATCAGTTCACCTTTCTTTATACGATCTATGCGGCATGCCAGATAACTGTACCCGGGCTCAATGCCTTCCGGCTTGTCGATGGGACAGGGCCATTCCAATCCATGAAGATCCTGGACCCATGCAATGTATTGGAGCTTGCCCAGGAAATCTTCCTGTTCGGTGATACGCAGCACAAGAAAATCATATCTTTCCCCTACCCGGTAATAGGGATGATCCGGTTCAAGGAATATCTTGCCGGAACAGTTGATCTTGTCAATGGTACAGGTTATTTGCTGACCGGTCTTTAGATTATAATTAAGGTAAAATTGTTCAGGCAGCAGGTATTTCTTCTGGTCGGGGCCCAGAAGGATCCAGTTGACCTCATCGGTGCCCGGGAGTGTCAGCTTGTTGGTGATAACAAACGGGAACTTCTGTCCTTCTTTATAATTAACCTGCCCGGGCATAGGACGAATTGCTGAAAAATGACTTCTGTAAAGATGCAAAATTATCAGACAAGGAAGCCCGAAACTGTTCCCGGAAGGATATCAGGCGTTAGTAACGTTCGTCCGGACTCTTGTATGAAATTCCACGAATCCGGTAATCCTCGTTCTCGTCAAAGAAAATCATGAAAGAAGCCTCCTGGTTATCAAGGAGCTTGATGACATCCAAGAACATGATGCGGTTATCGAAAACCCTGACCTGTTTATAACGGACTGTGCCGGTCTCAAGCTGCATTTTCCTGAAAGAGGCAAGCAAGCTATCCGGTCCGTATTTGTTGGTGAGATGGCTTGCTACGTATTTGGAGATAAAAGTACTGATATCTTTTTCCGAGCCATGGGAGAGAAGGCTGAACAATTCTCCTGATATCTCTCCCAACCGGTTGGAAGGCAGGGAGTCAAAACATTCGGTTTTCCTTCCCATCAATTTGGGAGGATCGGGGTACTTGAATACTATTCTTGCCAACTGGTACGGCATATTCTGGTTTCCGTCACGGAATCTGTTGGAAACGAGAATAATTGTGACATCCTCTTTCAGATACCGCAGGAAATCAGCATAAAACCTTCCATTCCATCCATTATGTGCAATCACGTCGGTATTGCGTGAGGACTTGATTACCTGCCATCCATAAGCCGATTTGGAAACAGGATTGATGCTTACGGAAGGTTCCGGATAGTAATACAGTTTCTTTGATTTCTCATCCAGGATCTGATCACCCAATAGCGCTAAGTGCCAAGCCATCAAATCGTTCACTGTACTTAAAAAACCTCCGCTTGCCCTGCGGTTCCAGGAAGGGCCGTCATCGAGCCAGCCCGAATCCATCGGTCTTCCCCAGTCGTTGCAATAACTGTACCCATGGGCCAGGACACTGTTCGACCAATCTGGAAACCGGTAACCTGTCCTTTTCATCCCTGCCGGTTTGAACAAATACTGCTGAACAAAACTTTCATAGTCTGTGCCCGTGATTTTTTCGATGACAAGACCCAGCAGGTTGTAACCGGTGTGAGAATAGTGATAGGATGAATCTGCATATTCCCGGTCAGGTAATTGTTTCAGCCGGTTGATCAGTTCTTCGCGGGTGAGGACTTCCGTAGACGAACCGATTTCCACCGGTAGCCCGGACGAATGTGTCAGAAGGCGGTGCAGGGAAATCTTTCTCAGCCCTGCCGGGAAATCGGAAAAAAAAACTCCAAGGGTGTCATGGACATTTAGTTTTCCAAGCATTTGCAGTTTGAGGATTGCAGCACCTGTAAACTGTTTGGTGAGAGCTCCGATATTGAATACTACATCCGGCCCGTTGGGAATTTCCAGTTCGCTGTTGGCAAATCCATAGGAGCGAATAAGTGGTGGTGCACCCGGAATCTTAACGAGGACGACTCCGCTGAAACCATTCTCTCCTTCCCAGTCTAAATACGTGCTGATGACTTGAAGCACAGAGTCTTCCACTGTGACTGCTGTCCGGGTTCCCCGGTTACACGATTCCCCAAGCAGTAAACCTGCTGAAAGCAAGCCGGTCCAAAAAATCAGGTTTATTCCCTTCACGCCGTAAAAATACCACCCTGAATGATACCGGGCGATGCTGGAGAGATGAAAAATACTTAAAAGATGTTAATTCAACTCCTTAGTCAGCTTTTCCGTCATCCTGAGAGCCAGGCGGGAATAATTTGCATAGAGGCTGGTCAATGCTTTCCTTGCTGCCTCAGGTGAACTCTCATGAACCTGCAGGAGTTTGATTTCCAGACGTGCCTGATCAGAAAGGATTTTCTTTTCGATCTTTCCTACCTCCTTTCGAACCGTGTTGATATACTTTCCGTAGCCGCTATTGATCAATTCAGAAAACCGGACAAATTTCCAGAATGCATGCTGGTCATCCCGCTCGTGAATGTCAGAAGGTGGATTGTAATGATTATCAATGGAATTCAGGTAACCGGGGCGGTTAAACCCGGCAGGCATGGATGCAACACCGGAATAAAGTGGCAGGAACGGTTGAATGTCAGGCCACTGAGGAGCCAGCCAAATTACGCATCCCAGATCGGCTGGCATCCAGTTTCTCAACTCAGCCACAAAACCATAAACGGAAGCCTTGCCGCAAATCATGGTGCCATTGACCTGATAAGGACTTCCTTTGGTGTAACCTTCACTTTTGTCCAGATCAGTCCCTTCATAATGGGATCGCAAAATGAACATGAGGTTTTCCTTGGACAATGGTTCGGCTGGTTTGAATGAAAAGGGAAAATCATCTTTCAGGCCAAATCCCGTTTTCAACAGGTAGTAAGCACCCCAGGCACGGTTTACATTTCCAGGGTTGCTGATGCTGTTTTTTGCTGCATAACAATCCCTGAAGCGAAAAGGACCATCGGTCGCCGGATCGTACCATCCTCTTTTCACCGCATATTCGATCAGGTCCGGACAAGCGAGAAAATGCTCCTGGTCAGAAAGATCCACTTCCCGGATCGTATAATTATTGGGCAAGATCATCACCTGATCATCGGGAATTCGCTGGGCTACCCAGTGCTTACCGGCAACAACCGCCAGGACCCAGGCTTCATTCTGGTCAGCGATGGAATAGGTTCTTCCGGAAGAGGTGTATCCAAACTTTTCAATCAACTGCCCTGCAAGGACTACGGCATCACGGGCGGATACGGTCCTTTCCGCCATCAGTTGCCTCAGGTTATAACCAATGCCCCCATTGGTAATTTCCGGATTGTCTTCGCGGGATGGACAGGAATTGGAAGCAATACAGACGCCATACTCGTTCAGGTATGAATCTGAAAAATCCATGCCAGGCATCTCCAGCCAGAGATATTTATTGGTAAACGGCGGCTGGTTTATCCGGCCACCATTCTTGAGAACGAACTCGGAACCTTCATGGTATGCCTCTTTCGATACGGCATACCAGTTCACCAGCTGTTTTCCGTAATCGTCCTCAATATGGGCGAATAAAACGGAACCGTCGACCGAGGCATTACGCCCGACCAGGATGGAAAAACAATTGAATTCGTCCTGGGCACGGACCATAGTGCTTAACAGGATGAACAAGGTGAGAATAAGGGTCTTTTTCATAATTGATAGGTTTGGTTAATTACGCCATGCAGATGGCTGGCAGGATTTCAGTATTTGGGTTAACAGCCCGGGGCCTTCGTAGATAAAACCAGTATACAATTGAACCAGATTGGCGCCGGCATCCATCTTATCCTGTGCATCGGATGCAGACATGACTCCACCCGATCCGATGATGGGTAACTCTGAACCCAAACGATGCCTCAGGTATCTGATAACATCACTTGAAATCTGACATAACGGAAAGCCGCTAAGGCCTCCTTCCCCATATCTGGCAATTTCGTTTTCAGAATAGTCCAGGTTGAACCTGCCGGTCGTGGTATTGGTGGCAATAACACCATCGATGTGTGTTCCCAGAATCACTTCAACCACCTCATCCAGCTGATTGACTGACAAGTCAGGAGAAATTTTAAGCAGTATCGGTTTTTTGACAACCATCCTAGCCCTTGAATTCATCAACCGGGTTAATATCCTCTCAAGATCCGTCTTATTCTGGAGCTTGCTCAAGTCTTTAATATTAGGGCAACTCACATTCACCGTAAAATAATCCACGAAAGGATACAGCTTCTCAAAACAGATGGCAAAGTCTTCAACAGCGTTGATATTGGGTGTTGACGAGTTCTTGCCGATATTGCCTCCAACAATCAATCCCCTGGGCTTTTTCTTTAACCTCCGGCAAATCACTTCAACACCATCGTTGTTGAATCCCATCCTGTTAATCAGTGCCTGATTTCTGGATAACCTGAAGAGACGCGGCTTGGAGTTTCCTTTTTGTGCCAGCGGCGTCACCGTTCCGATTTCCACAAACGAAAATCCCATGTTTTTCATAAAGCGCAGAGCCCGTGCATTCTTGTCAAGCCCTCCTGCCAGGCCAACCGGATTTTTGAAATTCAAACCCATCAGGGAAACGGGCGCTATCCTTTGGTTGGTGATCCGCCGGTTCCGAAATCCAAACATATAACCAAAAACAGGGAAAAAACGGAAAAGGATGAAGGTGATTTTATGAATCGTTTCCGGGTTTAACAGAAACAGGATCGGACGCAGTATTTTTTTATAGAACATGGGGAGTTCTCAAACATCACCAAAAATACCGAATTAGCCAGAATATTAGTTAACGTCCTTTTCTGGTTTTAGAAATTCATCATAGGTGTGATCAGAATAGAATATTAAAACCTTATCGACGAATTTTTGGTTTTCTTTTTTTTCAGCATGTTGAATATCTGCGACTTTCACTTCTTCTGCAGGTGGTTTAACGGTTGAGGTTTCCGGAATGGAACTAAAGATGGAAGGCTCAGTGATCAATTGGCTGTTCATATTTTTTTGATCGGAATACATGGGACCTTCTCCTGCCAGTAACCAGGTGGCATTTAAACCTTTAAAACGTTGCAATGTTTTGATGATAAAATCAAGGCTGGGATTATTTCGGCCGTTCAGGATATGCGACATGCTGCTTCTTTGCACTCCGATGGCATCCGCAAAGGAACCCGATGTCAGGTCTTCCTTTAAAATCAAATCTTTGATCCGTTGTATCATGTTACAAATGTAAACATAAAGATAAAATATACAAAGTTACAGTTGTCAATTGTCAATTATTACATATGTCAATCTTTGATCACAATTGTTCACTTTTGTAAACTTTGCAAAATTATGCCATCTTTCCATGCTACTTAAACTAAATTCTATAATTAAAAGTTATTCGAAATACGAATGAATAGAAAGATTATTTGGAAAGATATCCTTCGTAACGATTAATTAACTTTATATTAATCAGATAACATCAAATAATTAAAAACCTATAAAACAACACATCACTAAAGTAAAAATACACGGATTGAGTTCGATCGAATCAAGAATCAAGTTGAAGAAATATTCATAAATAACAGGATATCAAGATAATAAAATTAATTAATTGTCGAAAATGACTGTTTTTAAAGGAATCATAGCTCCCAGGCAGGATTTATATAGATCATAACTTCAATAAATAAATCATAAAATACTGATTATTTGATTAATATGATTTCAATCAAATTGGCTGACATTTGGAAAGTATGATAATTTACAGATATGAATTCTTATATCGAAGTAGTTGACCAATGTTAATAATGATATGAGTCAAAATGATAAACCAAGCAACAAGAATTGAGGAATGTAAAATCGAATCAAGAATCAATTGAATAATCTCACGGTATACTCTTTTTATTTCTGTTGACTTATGGGTATAGGTAATAACGAACAATAATTTCTATCCATGAAAGCGCAAAAAATAAAACCTGGAACGGTAATAAATAAAAAAAGACAGGCGTAAATACCTGTCTATCAGAATTTGAGCGGGAAACGGGATTCGAACCCGCGACCCTCAGCTTGGGAAGCTGATGCTCTGCCAACTG
>CAZJNQ010000022.1:0-37819 GCA_964547475.1 uncultured Porphyromonadaceae bacterium | reverse complement strand
GAATCCATAGTCGTCACTCGTCACTTTAATGTATCTCAACTGCCATTCCTACTATAGTCTCCGTTACGGAACCCTCACGGTGGAAGACCTGGTGGAGGAAGCCCTGAAAGCCGGGGTTGCGGCATTGGCATTGACCGATATCAACAATTCCACCGGGGTACCCGATTTTATCAAGGCCTGCAGGAAAGCCGGTATCCGGCCAGTCACCGGGATCGAGTTCCGCGCCGATAATGAGCTGAAATATGTCGGGGTGGCCCGTAACCGCGAGGGCATGCGGGAGCTGAACGACCTGCTCACCCAGCACAATATCAGCGGAAATCCCCTGCCCGACCGTCCGGAGAACCTCGACAACTGCTTCATTATCTATCCGTTCTCCAGCCGGCTGAAAATCAGGCTGCGCGACAACGAATGGGTCGGCACCCGGATGCGCGAAACCCGGAGACTGATCACATCGGAATTCAAATCAAACCAATCGAAACTGGTACTCCTGCATCCCGTCACCTTTGCCGATACCGATGGGTACCAGCTTCATCGTAACCTCAGGGCGGTCGATCATAATACACTTCTGTCGAAGCTTACGGGCAGCCAAACGGCCGATCCGGGCGAACGCTTCTGGCCCCTCCACGAACTGAAAGCAGCCCTAAACGATTATCCGCGGATTATTCAGAACACCTTGCAGGTGATCTCCCAATGCGAAGCTGAATTTGATTTTGAAACGGCAAAGAACAAACAGGTATTTACCACCAGCCGCAAAAATGATTTCCAGCTCCTCTCCAAGCTGGCCATGGACGGGGTCCAATACCGGTACGGGAAGACGAATGCTGAGGCCGTCAGGCGTGTTCAGAATGAGCTCGAAGTTGTGGCACGGCTCGGATTTTCAGCGTACTTCCTGATCACCTGGGACATTATCCGATACTCAATGTCGAGGGGCTTCCACCATGTCGGCAGAGGCTCCGGAGCCAACTCGATCGTAGCCTATTGCCTCAGGATCACCGATGTGGACCCTATCGACCTGGACCTCTATTTCGAACGGTTCATCAACCCCCGGCGCACCAGCCCGCCCGATTTCGATATCGACTACTCCTGGAAAGACCGCGACGAAGTGCAGGACTACATCTTTAAACGCCACGGGTACAAGCACACCGCCCTGCTCGGCACTATCTCCACCTTCCGGGGAAAATCAATCCTTCGCGAGCTGGGCAAGGTTTACGGTCTTCCCAAAGCTGAAATCGACCGGCTCATCGATGAACCGAACAGCCCCTTGAATAACACGGAGATCATCAGCCATATAAGGGAGATCGGACATAAAATGACCGATTATCCGAACTTACGGAGTATCCATGCGGGCGGAGTCCTGATATCCGAAGAGCCTATCACCTATTACACCGCCCTCGACATGCCACCGAAAGGATTTCCCACCACCCAGTGGGATATGTACGTTTCGGAAGACATCGGGTTTGAAAAACTTGATATCCTGAGCCAGCGCGGCATCGGCCATATCCATGAATCCGTCGAGATCATCCGGGAGAACCGCGGGGTCAATGTTGACATTCATCAGGTTGAAAAATTCAAGAAAGATACCCGCGTCAGGCAGATGCTGAAAGCAGGGGAAACCAACGGCTGTTTCTATATCGAGAGCCCGGCCATGCGGGGACTCCTGAAAAAGCTCAAATGCGAGGATTACATCACGCTGGTGGCCGCCAGTTCCATCATCCGTCCCGGTGTTGCCCGCTCGGGCATGATGCGGGAATATATCTACAGGTTTCATAACCCGGGCAAATTCAGCTATCTCCACCCGGTCATGGAGGAACAACTGAAGGAAACCTTCGGGGTTATGGTCTACCAGGAGGATGTTCTTAAGGTATGCCACCATTTCGCGGGCCTCGACCTGGGCGATGCCGATATCCTTCGCCGTGCCATGAGCGGCAAGTACCGGTCGAAGGAAGAGTTCCAGCGGATCATCGACAAGTTCTTCCTCAACTGCCAGGAACGGGGCTATCCGGAAGAAGTGATCCGGGAGGTATGGCGCCAGATCGAGTCGTTCGCCGCCTACTCTTTCTCAAAAGCCCATTCGGCCAGTTATGCGGTCGAAAGCTTCCAGAGCCTCTTCCTGAAAGCTTACTTCCCCAAGGAGTTCATGGTTGCCGTGATCAATAATTTCGGGGGATTCTACTCGGCATGGGTATACATTAACGAAGCCCGCCGCTGGGGAGCCACGATTAACCTTCCCTGCGTAAATCATTCAAACTACAAAACCCGGATCCTCGGTAAAGATATCTATCTCGGCTTCATACACATTAGCGATCTCGAGCAGGACGTGGGGCAGCAAATCGAGGCCGACCGGAAGGAAAACGGCGAGTACAGCGATCTCGACAGCTTTGTGTCCCGCATCCGGATCGGTATTCAGCAAATCATCCTGCTGATCCGCGCCGGAACTTTCCGTTTTATAGGGAAAACAAAATCAGTCCTGCTGTGGGAAGCCCATATGCTCCTGGGGAAAAAAGACTCGAAAGAATTGCAGGACTCCCTGTTCATCCTTCCCCGGAAAAAGTTCACGCTACCCGACCTGGAACACAACCGCCTCGAAGACGCCTATGACGAAATCGAACTGTTCGGTTTCCCCATCACATCCTCCTATTTCGATCTTCTGGTCACCCCTTTCCGGGGCCAGATCAAAGCCCGCGATCTATCCGCGCATGTTGGGGAAAAAGTCAGGATGGTCGGCCAACTGGTTGTGATCAAGTACGTCAGGACCATCAAACGCGAGTGGATGCACTTTGCCGCTTTTCTGGATGACACCGGCGAATTCTTCGACACCGTTCATTTCCCGCCGAGCCTGAAGCTCTATCCGTTCAAAGGCTACGGCTGCTACCTGATCCTCGGCAAAGTGGTGCAGGAGTTTGGCTTTGCCAGCCTGGAAGTCGAAAAAATGGCCAAGTTGCCGGTCCGCAATGTGGACGACAAACGGGCGCTCCCGGAACTGAAGGTGCACCAGGCGGGCGATGGCTATTTGAACCTGTCAGGCTTTCAGCCCTGACAAGCTTATTCCCAGGCTATTGGATGGTTATCAGGTAGTGGATACCGGGTTGTGTATCGAAGCTGATAATTCCCTCTCCAACCTCTTCAATCTTAACTCTTTTGTCTTCAGTCTTAATTGAATAATCTTTATTCTTTATTCCTAAGCCTTTGATCTTTATCCTACACCTCTGCCCCGCTTTTGAAAGTATATCGACCCTGGTGATTTTTCCATCCTTCCAGCTCATATCCAGCTCGAATCCGCCCCGGGCACATACTCCCCGGAAGCGACCACTGTCCCATTCTTTGGGCAGTGCCGGCAGGAGGTCGATCACTCCCTCATGGGATTGCATCAGCATTTCCGTAATCCCGGCAGCAATCCCCAGGGAACCGTCAACCTGCAGGGGACTATAACACTTCGCAAACAGTTGTGGATAGCATTGTTCCTTGATATATCCTTTAAATATCTTATTAGCCCGATCACCGTCATAGAGCCGTGCCCATAATGCCATCTTCCAGGCTCTTGAAAATCCGGTTCCGCCATCACCCCGTTGCTCCAGAACCGATTTGATAGCATCCACAAACTGGGGGGTTCTTCCGGCCGAGAGAACATTTCCGGGATAGAGGCCATACAGGTGGGAAAAGTGGCGGTGTTTTTCTTCCATCTGATCATAATCCTCAGCCCATTCCTGAAGGCTACCATTCTTGCCGATCTGAGGCGGAACGAGCCGTGACCTGGCCTCAGCTACTTTGTCCGCAAATTCCCGGTCAACGCCAAGGCATTTACTGGCCTCACCGAAATATCCGAACAAGTCGGTCAGAATCTGCATATCTATCGATGATCCGTAGCAAATGGTTGTAAAATAATAGCTTCCGGTCACTTCATCAAAGAAGTAGTGGTATCCCGGACCTTTCGGCGGATTTTCGGGCGAATTGGACGGATTGGTTACCAGCCACCTGCCGTTGGGATGCTCAACCAGAAAATCCATAAAGAACTCCACCGAACCCTTGATGACGGGGTAGATCTCCTCTAAAAAATTCTTATCCTGATTGTACAGATAATGTTCCCAAAGGTGCGTGGTCAGCCAAGCGCCACCAACTGTAAAGGTGCCCCAGGTGGGGCCGTCCATCGGGGCGGCTACGCGCCAGAGGTCGGTATTCTGATGGAACACCCACCCCCCGGCTCCATAGTGTTCCCTTGCCACGTGGGTTCCCTGATCCGTCAACTCTTTAACCATCCGGATCAAGGGCTCGGCACATTCCGGCAGATTTCCGGATTCCACCGGCCAGTAATTCATTTCGGTATTAATGTTGGTCGTGTATTTTGAATCCCAGCTGGGATTCATGCTCTCATTCCATATACCCTGAAGGTTAGCAGGTTGGGTCCCTGGCCGGGAGGATGAGATCAGAAGATAACGGCCGAAATGATAACACAGGGAAGCCAGATTGGGATCGGAATTTTTATCAATTCCTGTCATCCTCTTGTCGGTAGGCAAATAGGAGTTTTTTGTGACGGGCAGGTCCAGTCGGACACGGTCGAAAAGACCCTTATAATCAATAACCGCTGCATCATGTACCTCTTGATAGGTTTTCCCTATTAGATTACCCAGATAATTTGCTACCCTGGCATGCTGATCGGCGCTAACGTCCTTGTAGTTTATAAAATTGGTGGCTGCCGCGATATATAATGTTACCGCATCAGCTTTGTCAATGACCAGATTGGCATCCTCGACCCTGCAGGTTCCCCCTTCAGCAACTGCCTTCAATTGAACCTTATACCTGATCGCACCCCTGACACCCATATAATCTGCTGATTGCCCATTGATCACCAAACCATCCGATGCCACTCCGTCCATTGTAAAATAGTCCGTGGCATAATTGGAATGCGACTGGTTCCGGCAGCCTCTCAAGCTGGCGCTGAATGAAATGCTTCCGGGTGAATCAGCCGTCAGGCGTACAACCAAGACCTGATCCGGTACGGAGGAAAAGACCTCCCTTTTAAATCGAATCCCGTTGGCTGAGTACACCACGCCGGTTATGCCGGTTTCGAGGTCCAGCCAACGTTTGTATCCGGTTACCTCTTTTTCATTATCAAAGAAAAGGTGAAGGTTGCCAATGGATTGGTATTTCTGCTGCTCTACGGGATACCCCATCAGGTGCCTGCCGAAAAGCTTGTGTGCAGCGATAGGGTCACCCTCAAAGATCTTCTTTTGGATATCGGGAAGTATCGTGTTTCCCCCAGAAACCACTGTCGAATAAGGTCCACCGGTCCAATAGGATTCTTCATTTAATTGAATCCTCTCTTCACTATTCCCGCCAAAAACCATGGCTCCCAGTCGACCGTTGCCAACCGGAAGGGCTTCTTCCCATGCCTTGGCCGGGTTTTCATACCAAAGAACAACACCAGGATCAAATGCTTTGGAATCCAATTGGTTAGCAATACTGCCCGATTGTCCACTTGTCGGGTTTGATAAGACCTGGACCAGGATTCCAAACAGAAGTAACTTTTTGATCATGTTCAACAACCGTTAAAAGAATCTCACCTTTTCAACAATTCAGCAGAGCATAAGCCTTTATATTCCATCTGCTTTGTGGATCCGTCCGCAGTCAGGCTGCCTGATGTCCAAGCTGATTGCGCATCACGGGTCTTGCGTAAGGCCTGTAAAGTCTTTCCTTTCCAGTACCAGGCAACAGCCTCCTCGGTTCTGACCGATCTGCCAACCCCAAGATTTTCAGGAAACGTGAGGGCAGTCTCAAAATGTTTAAGGGCTTCTCTGTACTTTTTCTGATTAAACAGATCGATTCCCTTCCCGGTATGCGCCTGATTAAACAGGTCCCAGGTGAGTGTCGATCCCTCCCAATTGACAAAATAGGGTGTCGATATCAGAAGGGAATAGGCTTCTTCATAGCGCTTTTCATCCAGGTAATTCTGCGCCAGATCCTGAATGATGTCCGACCGCTTCATACCCTTGAACTGCATGGTCTCCAAGACAGTAATAGCTTCGGGTTTTCTGTCATTATCCACCAGAACCCGTGCCAGGTCACGGTATAAGGTTTGATCAAAAGGCCTTGATTGTATGGCATTTTTAAAGCAAGCCTCCGATTTTGCGTGATCATTCAGGATCACCCAGTGGTACAATCCCAAGTTTCGCCAGGGTATGCTCATCGACGGATTGAGCTCAACGGCTTTCTTCCATTCCGTGGCCGCTTCATCCAGACGGCCAAAGTTACCCAGAAGATTGCCGAGCTGATAGCGGGCAAGTGCATCACCCGTATTCTTTTTAATCGCAAATTCGAGTACTGGCAAGGTTTCCGGCCTTGATGCCATTACAAAATCCTGATTGTTAACCGCTGCTTTTTTCAGATACCCGTCCGACTTTTCCCTGTTTCGGATCTGATCAAAAAGATAAGCCAGATGGTACTGGATCAGGAAGTTCTGTTTCTCTGCCGGTACTCCTTTGATGCACGCATTCTCCAGAATCCATGCAGCCTCAGCATCCAGTCCCAGTTCCGAGAAAGCCATTGTGGTTTCCAGGAACTCAAAGTCATATTCACCCAGATAGTGCTGAGCGTCCGTTGTCAGGCTTGTGGGATTCCCGGTGATGATTGCCTCTAATGCCCTTCCGGTCAGGTCGGTCGGATTCTTGATTATCCGTTCCCTGATCAGTTCCAGAGCTTTACTCCCCTCGCCGTCCATATACAGCGCTGTGCAGAAATGGTGAAAAGCAGCCGTATTGTTTTGATTCCCGAGCAGGGCCTTCTCAAAATATCCAATGGCATCTGCATACTTTTTTTCAAGCATCAATCCTTTCCCAACCAGATCGAATCCGATCGATTCCGTTCCCTGGCACCGGGAAGCCTTGAATCCGCATTTTATTGCCTGATCTGTTTTTTGGTCCTTCAACTGACATAACCCCAGAAAGTACCAGGCAAGGCCATCATCATTC
This sequence comes from uncultured Porphyromonadaceae bacterium, assembly GCA_964547475.1. Taxonomy (GTDB): domain Bacteria; phylum Bacteroidota; class Bacteroidia; order Bacteroidales; family UBA12481; genus UBA12481. Next base: position 30,857 of record CAZJNQ010000022.1, on the reverse strand, counting down.
GGAATCTGAGCCAGAGCTTTTGAAAGAGCCTTACCAGCTTCATCATAACGTGCGCTTTCAAAATCCAGAATAGCCAGATCCCTCAATGCATCGAGATGAAGGGAATCCTGATCTAGCACCAGCTGATAATATTTGCGCGCCATGTTCCGGTCGAGCGCCCGGTCAAATTTCTGCGCTTTCAGATAGATTTCCTGGATGGTCAATTGATCGTCCAGTTTATTCACATAGGTTGGCTGTCCGGGCGGAACCACCTGCGGCAGGGGCAATGGATTGGTATACAGGGCAAGGTCTCTGCCATCGGCAGTTTGAACAGCAATAACAACCTCTTTATCAGTTTTTAAAGTACAGGAAACCGTAATGGCTTGCTCCGGTGAAAGGTTGACCGTGGAAGTGAATATCTCTTTTCTATCCTGATAGATCGAACATTTTGCACCATTGAACTTCTCCGTGGTGATCATCCTCACAGTAAGCTGCCCGTTATTTCGCTCAGTCTGGAAGGCGACCTGCTGGTTGGCAAACTCAAAGCCGTTCCCCAATCCATGAACCGGATACCAGTATTCCTTCCAGGTTACCTGGCCTTTCGGAGGCAGGATGCCATAATCCGACTGGGTTTGCAGCGGACCGCTCTGAACCTCGATATAGTTCCCGTCCGTGTCCGTCAGATTCTTCTGGCAGATCCTTCCGTATTCTCCCTGTCCCCAGGTCCAGGCTTTCTTGCCACTATGCTCAAAATGGTTGGCAACCTGAACCACTCCCCGATCCAGATCAACATCATACGCACCAAAAAAATCGTATCCGCAATTCACGGCAAAGATCGAAGAGGCATCCGCGTAATTTTTAGTCCAGGAAAGGTCAACGCCCTTATTGACAGGCCACTGGAAGAATTCAACACCAAAATGATCCGTACCCAGACTCATCGGGTAGATAAACCGGGTTCCCGGTAATTGCGAAAAAGCTGTGCAATTCCAGAAATAGTAGGGGTTCATTGCATCGGTCGGATTATAGATGCGCATTTCTTCTTCCAGGTAGGCCTTTCCCGGATGGAGAGTAACCCGAACCGTCCATTGAGTACGTAAACTCTTCTCGAGGTTGCTTACTTCCAGGAAGGCAGATCCGTCGGGATTCGTTCCGGCGATCACGTCCACAGGTGATAAAATCGTAACCGTATGAACCTGCGGTCCGGCATTCCACTCCACACCTCCGCTGATAAAAGCACCCCGCATGGCGATCATGCTGGGTTTGATCACGCTGTTCTTATGAAACACCTCCTGCTGTGTCGTCTTGTCGTACACCGAATGCAACCGTCCGCCCAGTTCAGGCAGGCAGGTTATTTTCAGATATTCATTTTCCAGATAGATCGCCTTGTAGGTCACATCTTCCAGTTTTCTCGACAAATGATCCTGCATAAAATAGGGATAAACAATTGAGGCCCTTACGGTTGTAAATCCCTTGGCTCCGCCCTCCATACCCCAAAATTTAGGATTGACATCGTTCTCCCAGCCATAAGTAGGGATTGTTAATGTTCCTTCCCAGGTCTTCACCTGTGGAAATCCTTCACTTGGAAAAACCTGGAACAATAGGGCCAGGATGATCAGGGATACACAGTTTTTCATGGAATTATGGTTTTACAGGTATAAAGTTGTCAACTTTCAAAAAAGTTGACAACTTTATCCATGCTGAAATTTCTCAAGGACCTTAAAAGCAGGAATCACAAGCCCCGGTTCGGGGGTTTGGAAATACTGAAATACATTGGCCCGGGACTTCTGGTTACGGTCGGTTTCATCGATCCCGGAAACTGGGCATCCAACCTCGCCGCCGGAGCCCGGTTTGGTTACAGCCTGCTTTGGATGGTAACCTTCTCAACGGTGATGCTGATCATCCTTCAGCACAACGTCGCTCATCTGGGAATCGCCACGGGGCTCTGCCTCTCAGAGGCGGCCAGCACCTACCTGAATCCGAAATGGTCCAAAGTCATCCTGGGTTCAGCTATGCTGGCCTCGGTCTCCACGTCCCTGGCTGAAATTTTGGGTGGAGCTATCGCCCTGAACATGCTGTTTCAGATTCCTATTAAAGCGGGTGCCCTCCTCGTGCTGGCATTTGTGATCATCATGCTCCTCACCAACTCTTACAGGTTGATTGAAAAATGGATAATCGCCTTTGTTTCCATAATCGGACTATCATTTATCTATGAATTGAGCCTGGTTAACATCAATTGGGGCGAAGCTTCCCTCTCCTGGATCACACCCCGCTTCCCGGAAGGATCCATGCTGATCATCATGAGCGTTTTAGGAGCAGTCGTCATGCCTCATAACCTGTTTCTTCATTCCGAGGTGATTCAGAGCCGGCAATGGAACTTGAAAGATGATCAGGTCATTAAAAAGCAGCTCGACTATGAAATGTTTGACACACTGATCTCAATGATCATCGGATGGGCCATCAACAGCGCCATGATCCTGCTGGCCGCGTCAACTTTTTTTCAAAGCAGGACCGAGGTCACTGAATTGCCCCAGGCCCATGAAATGCTAAAGCCCCTGCTGGGGAACCAGGCGGCCGTCATTTTTGCAATAGCCCTGCTTTTTGCCGGAGTGGCTTCAACAATTACCTCGGGTATGGCGGCTGGTTCCATTTTTGCTGGTTTTTACAAGGAACCTTATGATGTCAAGGATAATCACTCCCGGCTGGGGATACTAATCTCTCTTTTGGTTGCCACAGCCATCATTTTTCTCATCTCCAACCCATTCAATGGACTGATCTTATCCCAAACCTTTCTCAGCATTCAACTTCCGATAACCGTCTTCCTTCAGGTTTACCTAACGTCATCCGAAAAAGTAATGGGGAAATACAAGAACAAGCCTGCGACAAAAATCACCCTCTACACGATAGGGGCAATCGTGACGGCCCTGAACCTGGCTTTGCTCATAAGTTTAATTTTTTAATTTTATCGTCGAATTAAATAATACAGATATGGAACTACATGGATCTAAAACTGAAAAAAACCTTCTAAAATCCTTTGCAGGTGAATCACAAGCCAGAAACCGCTATGATTTTTTCGCCAAGGTTGCTCGCAAGGAAGGGTATGAGCAGATAGCGGCCATTTTTGAAGAAACGGCCCTGAATGAAAAGGTGCATGCTAAAAGGTTCTTCAAGTTCCTGGAAGGATACCCGGTGGAAATAACCGCTGTTTATCCGGCAGGAAAAATAGGAACTACAGCAGAAAACCTTAAAGCTGCTGCAATGGGAGAAAACGAGGAATGGACTGAGCTGTACCCCGAATTCGAACGGGTAGCCCGTGAGGAAGGTTTCAAGGAAATCGCCATGGCCTACAAGCTGATTGCCAAGGTTGAGGCCGAACATGAAAAAAGATATTTGAAACTCCTGGAAAACGTTGAAACAGAAAAAGTCTTTGAAAGAGCTGGTAAGGTGTTGTGGAAGTGCAGGAAATGCGGATACGTTCATGAAGGCACCAAGCCCCTCGAGAATTGCCCGGCTTGTGGACATTCAAAAGCTTTTTTTGAAATCTTGGAAATCAATTACTAGGTTATCCGGGGAAACCTGGATGATTTTTTTGGAATATCCCTGGTGAAAACATCCGGGGGCTTTCTATTCGGTTTTCGGATCAGGGAAAGCCATCGTAAAGGTACTTCCCTCACCTTCCCGGCTCGTTACCATTATCGTTCCGCCAGAAAGCTGAACGAATTTCTGGGCTAAAGAAAGCCCTAACCCGGTCCCTTCGAAATCCCGGCTCGAACCCTCGCTGACTTGCCTGAAATCTTCAAATATAGAATTCAGAAATTCTCCGGGTATACCGATTCCTGTATCGGCAATGCGGATTAGTCCGAATAAATTCCCCGCCTGGTTCTCAACGGCCGTGCTTATTTTTACGCTACCTGAATTAGTGAATTTGATGGCATTGTTCATCAGGTTGCCCAATGCATTCCTGAACAATTGCTCGTCCAGTTCAAGAGTAAACGCCGCGGAATCCTGTACTCTTTGCAGTATAAGCCCTTTTTGCTCTGCGGCGCTTTTATAATTGGTCACGACAGCATCAATTACCCGTAAAATCCTGACTGTTTTAATATCAGGATCGACCTTACCAGATTCCACGCGAGACAGGTCGAGTATCTGGCTTAAGGTCTGGAGCAACCGGTTACCACTCGCCATGATGATTTCCGCATATTTCCTCACCTCCGGATTATCGTATTCAGTAAATAATAGTTCGGCAAAACCAAGGATTCCGTTAAGGGGTGTCCTGATCTCATGACTCATATTGGCCAGAAATACCGATTTTATTCGGCTGGCCTCTTCAGCTTTCTCTTTGGCATCCAATAAGTTAATATGGCCTTTTTGCCTATGGATATCGCTGGCAAATAGCTTGCCCACCACTTGAAGAAGAGCCATTTCATCCCGTGACCATGTCCGTGGTTCCGCAATTGAACAGAAACTGATAAAACCAAGCAACTCTTCACTTGTTTCCACCGGAACCGCTATAACGGATTGAACATGTTCCTGTTGCAGGAATTTCCTTTCGTTTTCCCATCCTTCAATCATCTCACTGACCTGAGGGGCATAAATGGTCCTGGATTTTTTCAATGACTCCATCCAATCGGGCATCGCATTGATCTGCATGCAACGGAATTGGTCACTCATCGGGTGAATGCCCTGTCTGCACCACTCGTATTTCATTGACAAGGATTTACCATCCGGATCGAGTAGAAAAAGTGTGGAACGGTCGATTGCGCAAAAAACACCCACCTTGGATAATCCATTCATGAAAGTTTTTTCAATTTCCCCAAGTGGCGCCGAAAGAAACTCGAGGGCAATTTCGGTCAGCAGGGTTTCGAACTCTTCACGGTATTTGATCAGTTCCTCAGCTTTGTAACGGTCTGAGAAATCTTCCAGGATGCATACCCCGCCACTGATCAGGCCATTCTTTCCCCATGAAGGTGCGAACAGCGCCCTTACAGGGGTTGCTTTATCGACAGTGGTTGAATGATAGATGTCCTCATAGTACCCGAACTCCCCGCGTAAAGTAGCCTTGACTGCATCAACCACCTTCTGGTCAGGTAGTTTCAATATATTTAATCCGGTCAGAACCTCCCGGGCTGAACCAATAATTTTGATGAAATTCTCATTTAAGGTGGTTACGTACCCCTCGTGATCATAATGCATCAAACCGGCCGGGGTCGTATCGAAAATAAGGCGGTATCTTTCTATGCTTTCTTTCAGATCCTCCATCAGTGTCACCATTTCTGTAACCTCACGCAAAAGAATTATCCATCCCATTTCATGGTGGCCTCGTTTCGAGAAAACAGGTCTTTTATCAAGATTGAAAGTACGGATTGAATCCCTGATGGAAATTCCGATTTGTTTTTGTATGGAGCCTTGTGAGGATATGCAATCGAAAAGCTCCGGATAATCGACAATTACCGTTTGGAATTCCGAGTTGGAAGGATTTTCTGCTTTTGGCGAAAACAGGGCCCTTGCCACTTCATTGAAATCAATGACCTTGTTTTTATGATCCGCAATTATAATTGCGTCCCCGATTGAATGGTAAACCAACCTGCGTGCCTTGGGAAGCAAGAAAACCATTTGATGGGCAAAAACACCCCATACAAACAAGGGAGCAGTGATCAAAAAACCAAATGGAGCAGTGTCGAGTCCTCCGGTCCATCCCATCTGGTAAACAAACTGGCCTATCCAGGGACCGGTTAAACCGGCCAGCATAATGTAAGCCTGCTGCCGCGAAATGGGCTCCGACTTTATCTTCAACACAAACAGAATGACGGCAAAAAGCAGGGACGCATTAAGAAAAACGATGTTAATCCAATAGATTGGCCCTTTATCGATTTGCAATAATTGTTCCCGGCCGGTTTGATAAAACTCTCCTATCCGTGTATAAAACAGATGGTGCCATGGATTCGTAAGATAGAATGCCAGGATAATCAGCGGAATAAAAAAATATACACGGGCAATCCAGGATTTCAACCACGCTTCCTTGCCGGTTAACTGGATCGCAACCATCACGCAGGCTGCGGGAATAGTCACAATTCCCAGGTATTGAATCTTCAGCCAAAATAGAACCGATTGAACTGTCGCCGATTGGATTTCCATTCCGTATCCGGCTATGTAAAACGTGCTCGCCAGCATCAACAGCCCGAATGCCTTGGATCCTTTGACCGAATGGTTTGTCCATGCGTACAAGGTCAAAATCAGCGTGATTGCAGCCAGGACGAAGAGCAAGAAACTGAAGAGGTGAATCGTGACCATCCAGCAAATCTATACTTAAAGCTATTAATTTCTAATAACTTGAAGCATCTGCAACAAAAAAAAAGTGAAGATCCGGTTAATATATCCTCCAACCGATTGAACAGAAAAAAAGGTTGTTCTTAAGACTGAAATCATCCAATGTCGGGACCGACATGAATTCATTGATTCCGAATTCATACCCGACATCCAGCGTTAACATCAGCACATCAAGTCCCGCACCAATCTGGACAGCCCAGGATGCATCACGGAAATCCTCTTTACTAATTCGCTCTGATTGATCGATTCCATTCAGGGTCAGCGTGAAATCCTTGTTCAGGATATAGGATGCCACCGGGCCGCCCCAGATGCGTAACTTGACCAGTTTAAGGTCCAGGAGTTGATAACCAAGCAGCAAAGGAACATCAAGGGTTGTCAACGTCAACGTTTGGGATAGAGAAACTGGATTTGCAGAACCAATGGTATCATTAATGGTCGTATCGAGGCTACCCCTTTTTATGCTAAGATATACTTCAGGTTGTATATAGAAGTTGTTAAGGTACAGGCTGAAGAAAACTCCTCCCTGACCTCCGCTCTTCATATCGTTAAGATAGCTTGTATAATCTGTTGTCAATCCCGTGGAATTCCATCCTATCTTGGGTCCAAAGCTGATCGGGTGCTGAGTGAACGATAGCATGGGTACAGCCAACAGGACAAGGAAAAAAAGTGCCTTTTTCATTTGATCAGGTATTGGATTATGATTAAACCTTTTTCTTAAACGGTTTTAACCGGGAAATTGATACACAAGGCTCCCTGAAATGAATGAAACGGATAATCCCTAAAACCTTTTTCATAGGTTAAAACCAATGCAGCGTGGCCGATTTTAATGCCCAGATCTGCGCGATACATCAGGGGGCGGTCCCCGTTATTCATGTAGCCGGAATAGCCACTGAAAGTTTGATTGATAAACCACCCCTTTAAATCCAGGTTAACGCCTGCGCCAAATAATAGCGCATCATCCTGCGGATAAAAAGCAAGGTTTGTCTGCCATACCAGCAAACCTCCCGAAGCGTGCCATCGTACGGAAAGGAGGGGACCCAGGCCGACCTTATAAGTGTCGCCAATCGAAAGGTCCATGTAATATCCCGGAGCATTCGTATGACGCGAATATTCACGTCCCCGGCCACTGGCAGTTTTACAATTCATCGACACAGCCAGGTCCGGAAGATAACGATGATCCCTGATAAGCTGAATAACGGTCCCAAAGGAAAAATCACCCAGGCAGGCATCCGTCACAGATTCACCGGTATAGGTCCTCCAAAGCCGGCTGGTCGCTGAATCCATAGTGAAGAATTCCAATGGATTATAATTCAGCTCCAGTGCAATCCTCTTGTTTTCAAAGGGCACGGTTATACGGGTCAAGGCACTATGAGTGACATTGCCCGTCCCGATTATGTATTCATAGCAAAGAGTAATTTCAGGATTATCCTTGATTTGACCGGTGTGAACCAACGGCACCGGCAAGGCATTGGGTCCCATATATCCCGGCGAAGTGATCTGGTAACTTGATTTGTGAGTCACACCATCCCATGAAGTATAAGGATCCGGAGGAATATATTTATTCTGCCCGGAGACATTGACGGAAATCAGGATGGGTACAAAAAAAAACAGTTTGTGTAAATTCAGTTTCATGGCGATTTGCGCGATGCCAGAACCGTAAAGATATTTCCTTCGGGCCAATTTGTTTATTTTTACCCTGGTAATATTATAACCGAATGCCAACTAATATTCCCTTGGCAGAAAGGATGAGGCCGCAATCTCTTGCAGATTTTGTCGGACAGGAACATCTGGTAGGGGAACAGTCCATTCTCCGGCAGGCGATCGATTCAGGAGCTTTGCCGTCTTTCATTCTCTGGGGTCCGCCAGGTGTTGGGAAAACAACCCTGGCCCGGATTATTGCGAACCAGCTGAACCGCACGTTCTTTACCCTGAGTGCAATCAATTCAGGTGTACGGGACATCCGTGAAGTCATTGAAAAAGCCAAGAAATCTCATTTTTTCGGATCACCCTCCCCTATCCTTTTCATCGATGAAATTCACCGTTTCAGTAAATCCCAGCAAGACTCCCTGCTGGGTGCCGTTGAAAAAGGCACGGTCACCCTCATCGGTGCCACCACTGAGAATCCCTCCTTCGAAGTAATCTCACCCCTGCTGAGCCGGTGCCATGTTTATATTTTAAAACCATTGGAGAAGCATCACCTGTTGTCCCTACTTGATAAAGCAATACAAACAGATCTGGAAATCAGGCAGAAAAGTATTGAGGTGAAAGAAACAGAAGCACTCCTTCGTTATTCGGGAGGAGACGCCCGTAAACTGTTCAATATCCTAGAACTGGTGGTTCAATCGGCTCCTGATGAGACCCTGATCATGACCAACGAGCTGGTTATTCAGAAGATCCAGGAAAACATTGCCTTGTACGACAAGAATGGCGAATTGCATTATGACATTATTTCTGCTTTTATTAAATCAATGCGGGGATCGGATCCAAACGGTGCTGTTTATTGGCTGGCCAGGATGATAGAAGGTGGCGAGGATCCTGAATTCATAGCCCGCAGGATGCTCATATTCTCATCGGAGGATATCGGGCTGGCAAATCCGAATGCCCTCCTGCTGGCAAACGCCTGCTTTGATGCCGTTCATAGGATCGGTTGGCCTGAAAGCCGGATCATCCTCTCTGAAACCGTGGTATATCTGGCAACCAGTCCGAAAAGCAACTCGACCTACCTGGCTGTCAGTGCAGCACAGGAATTGGTCCGGGAAACAGGTGACCTTCCTGTACCGTTGCATCTGAGGAATGCCCCGACCAGCCTGATGAAAGATCTGGGTTATGGGGAAAATTACAAGTACCCCCATGATCATCCTGGCCGTTTCATTGATGAAGATTACCTGCCGGATCAGGTCCGTGGGACAAAACTCTGGGATCCTGCAGAAAACCCCAGAGAACAGGAACTGCTGGAGCGCATGAGAAAATTGTGGTCAAAACATTACGGTTATTAAATTTATTGACATGAAACATCCTTTTCTGGGTCAGATCCCGTTTATCCGGATAAATGAAAATTCAGGCTTTCTTTTAATAGCGGGACCTTGTGTGGTTGAAAACCGGGAGGTGCTGTTTCAAACCGCAGATCATCTCAAAAGCATCTGTCTTAAACTGAATATTCCCCTGATTTTTAAATCCAGCTACCGTAAAGCCAACCGCACGAGCATTTCCTCATTTCAGGGATTAGGAGATGTTGAAGCTTTGCAATTATTGGGAGAAGTGCGTTCCGACCTGGAATTGCCTGTGATCACGGACGTTCATGAGTCAACGGAAGTTGACCTGGCAGCACGGTTTGCTGACGTTTTACAAATCCCGGCTTTCCTTTCCAGGCAAACTGAATTGATCCTGGCGGCAGCCCGGACTGGCAAACCGGTTAATTTAAAGAAAGGACAATTTCTTTCCGCTGATTCTATGAGGTTCGGAGTGGAAAAGATACTGGAAACCGGCAACCGGCAAATTCTCCTGACGGAAAGAGGTACTTCTTTCGGCTACAATGACCTGGTGGTCGATTTCAGAGGAATCCCCCTGATGAAAAGCCTGGGTTTTCCCGTCGTCCTTGACATAACCCATAGCCTTCAATCTCCCAACCAAGCCTCGGGAATGGCCGGTGGTCATCCCGAATTGATTGAAACCCTGGCTCGTGCGGGAATCGCTGCAGGAGTGGACGGTATTTTTATGGAGACTCATCCCGATCCGGCTCATGCCTTATCCGATGGAGCCAATATGCTTCCCCTGGACCAGGCTGAAAACCTTCTGATCAAACTTAAGATCTTGTATCAATCGGTCAATCAAATCGATGAGAAATAATCCCGTGACTTATTGCATGCCCGTCTGCCTCTTTCTGTTCGTTCTGGCTTTTTCGTTTGCACCGGCTCCTGGTCAAACGGTATTTGATTTACTTGCCAGATATGAACTGGCGACCGGTTTTTCCAGCAGGTCGAAAGTTAAAACACTGACCTCGATCGGTACCATTACACAGATGGGTAGCACCCTGCCTATCAGTATCATACAAAAAAGACCTGACAAGTACCGGTTCGATGTTCATCTTGAAGAAGGCCGGATCACCCAAGCATATGATGGTAAAGCCGGCTGGACTTTCAATCCTTTCACAATGACGGATACAATGACGCTGGAAGGATCGGAACTGGCACAGATCAGGGAATCTGCCGATTTTGACGGGATGCTGCATACTTACAAATCCAAAGGATATACCATATCCCTGGTTGGAAAAGTCCTGACAGGACTTCATAATGCCTATAAGATCCAGGTTAAGAAACCCTCGGGGGAGGTACTCTCCTTTTATTTGGATGCCGTTACCTATCTGGTTATCCGAACCGAGTCAGAATTGCTGGTCAACGGGATGCGTTATACAGCTGAATCCATTTTTGGTGATTTCCGGAAAACAGGAGGCATGATGCTGCCCTATTACATTCAATCCAGGAATGGCAATTTGATTACTGAGATCAGGATTGACACGGTCAGGATCAATGAAACCATGGAGGATTACTATTTCCTGGCAGGTAAAACGCGACATTAGGCTGATCCTAACCTGTCGCGTGATAACAAGCTCCGGATGGGATTGATTATCCTGACCAGGAAACTCACCTGTTCGGTAATGATCTCGGCTACTCCCGTCATTTCCTGAGTAAAATCCAGGACTTCCGAATAGGTTGTTTTCATCTGCCCAGGAAAACTTATTTCCGCGCTGTAAAAATCCTGGTCGGATACAATTGAGACCTTTTCGACTTGTCCGGTAAGAAAGCCATACTCCATGTAAGGATAGTCATCAAGTCTCACGATGACCTTCTGCCCTGTCCTGACTTTACCGGCGCCTTTTTTCGGCAACAACATTCTGCCTGTTATTTGACCGGGATTTCCCTGCATGATGGCGAGAAGCCGCTCTCCTTGGATTAAGTGCTGGTCACGCGACCAGATTCTTGTCAAGGAAATGGTTCCATTGACTGGTGAAATGAAGGCATAATTCATTTTCCAATCTGCAATCATACCAGCCAAAACATTCAATGACTTCTTGATCTCAACAATTCTTTGGTCCCTTCCCGCCTCGTAATCTTTCCGGTTGGCAAGGATAGCCAACTCAACCTGATCCATGTCGATCCGTGTTTTTGATATTTGGGTGTGAAGCTCTTCCAGTTCACCCTGTACTTGCAGAAACTCTGACCTGGCTGCTTCATAATCGGCATAGGCCAATGAACCGGAGTCTTTTAGCTGTTCAATGCGTTTGAGTTGTTTTTCTTTTAAAGAGAGTATCTCCTCAGACATCCTGGAATGGTTTAACTGAGTATTATACAATTCTTTATAATCTCTCCTCTGCTTTACAAGATTGGCTGTCTTAGCCTGAAAACTCCCTTGCCGGTTAAAATCCAGCCAATCCTGAACTGCTTTCAGAAAAAGACTGTAGGGAGCCTGCCATTCCCCCAGATTGACTCCCATTGAGTGAAAAACTGAATCATCCGGATTCTTAATCCATTGTGGATCAGATTCTAAAGAACGTACCAGGGTATCTAACCGGAAAAAGTTTGAAAAACTGGCCGAACTTTCCAGTACTCCAAGCAATTGTCCTTGTACGATGGAGTCACCGTCTTTCACATTCAGAAGCAACAGGCGTCCATCCTTTCTAGCCTTCAGTACGATCGGAGGATTGATCGTCGTTAAGGTAATGGTTCCGCTGATGCGGTCGGGGTACTTGAACCACGCAGCCCCTGTCAGAATCAGTATGAAGACAATCCCGATAATGGCAGTCCCCCAGCGTACGATATGGGGAGGAATCACTCCCAGCAGATCACGTATCTGTTCCTGTCGCAGTTCCATATCGGGCTTTTTATTTTGCATCCTATAACCCTAATTCAAGTTGGTTCTTTACCAGATGATAATAACTGCCTTGCTTTCTCACAAGCGATTCATGGGTGCCCGTTTCAACAATCCGGCCATGTTCCATGACTAATATCTGATCTGCATTCCTGACTGTACTCAGGCGATGTGCCACAACAATGACGGTTCGTCCCTTGAAAAATTCCGCCAGGTTCTCCATGATTACCCTTTCATTATTCGCATCCAGGGAATTGGTCGCCTCGTCGAAAAACAGAACTTCTGGATTCTTATAAATCGCCCGGGCAATCAAGAGCCGCTGTTTTTGTCCCTGGCTTAATCCATGTCCTTCAAAACCAACCTTAGTATTGAATCCCAACGGATACCTTTTAATAAACTCAAACAGGTTTGCCATGCTTGCTGCTTCGGCTAACCTGGCCTTGTCAATCGTTTCAGCGCTCAGGGCAATGTTCCGGGCAATTGTATCAGAAAAAAGATAGCCATCCTGCATCACGACTCCACACCGGCTCCGGTAAACCCGGTTATTGAGGCTTACGATCGGAGTACCACCTATAGATATTTCGCCGCTAACCGGCTGATATAAACCCAGCAATAATTTTAATAGTGTCGTTTTTCCGCTTCCACTCGGACCAACAATAGCGGTTATCTTATTTTCAGGGACAATGAAAGAGACCCCGTCAACCACTTTGGGTGAGCGTGGTCCCTCGTATTGAAAGGTCAGCTGGGAGACGAGGATGTCCTTCTGTTCAGGCATCACAGCAATCTTGGATTCTGCATCATCATCCTCGCCCGGACGGTCGTGCACTTCAGCCAGGCGTTCCAGGCTGATCTTAGCATCCTGTGTCGAATGGAAAAAACTGATCAGTTGATCGATCGGGCTGTTCATTTGACCGACTATGTACTGCACGGCAAACATGATTCCCAGGGTCATATGACCCTCGATGACCGATCTAGCCGCCAAAAAAGCAATCAGGACATTCTTGGTTTCGTTGATGATTACTGACCCGACCTGCTGATTCTGAAGCAAAGCCAATCCTTTTACCCTGATCCTGAAGATTCTGGCCTGGATCGTTTCCCAGTCCCAACGCTTCTGTTTTTCACAATTATTAAGCTTGATTTCCTGCATACCGGAAACCAGCTGGATAATACTGTTTTGGTTCTCCGAAAGTTCGATAAACCTCCTCTGATCCAACTCCCTCCTTTTGCGAAGGAACAGGCTGATCCATATTACGTATAACATACTGCCAACCAGAAAAAAGAGCAGGATCCGAACATTATAGAATGCCAGGACGACACTGAAAACGAACAAATTGAAAACTGAGAAAAGAATATTAAGTGTTGACTGGGTCAGAAAGGATTCAATACGGGAATGATCTCCGATTCTTTGGAGGATGTCCCCGGTCATTTTGGTATCAAAAAAGCTGGAAGGCAGCCTCATCAATTTGATCAGGTAATCCGATATCAGGGAGATGTTGATGCGAGTACTGATGTGGAGTAGAATCCATGACCGTATGAAATCCACGCTTGTCCGGCCGGCAATCAATACCAATTGAGCGATCAGAACCAGGTAGATAAACCCAATATCCTGATTGCTGATGCCAATATCAACAACCGCTTGTGTCAGGAACGGCAGGATCAGGAGAATGAGTGACCCGATCAGCATTCCGGCAATCAGTTGAAAAAGATATCTTTTATGAGGCCTGAAATACTCGAACAGAAACTGAAAGGATTTTCGATGCTGTTTAACATTGTCCAGCTTGAAGAATTCGGGTGTTGGTTCAAGTAAAAGACAAAGGCCGGCTTCCAGCCCTTCCTGGGTTGTTGAAATCCAACCTTTCAGAAAATCGGCAAGACGGTAACGGATCAGGCCTAATGCAGGATCTGCAACAAAAACGTGGTTTCGTTGAGTTTTATACACCACCACAAAATGATTCTGCATCCAATGTACGATGCAGGGCTTCGGAACTTGCAGCTTTAGCTGTTCCCATGAAAGGCGTGTACCCAGGGTTTTGAAACCGATCGATTCAGCCGCATCACTGATTCCAAGGAGACTAACGCCCTGGCGGGTCAGATAGGATCGTTCCCTCAGAAACTGGATGGGATATTTCTTTCCATAATAGCCGGCTATCATTCGCAAGCACGCGGGTCCACAGTCATTCGCATCAAGTTGCCTCGTATAAAGCAATGATGGCATAGCTTCCTGATATTAGGACTTGGACATGCAATGAAAAACCTCAGCGGAACCTGGATGGCCGCTGACGGCAAGCATACTGGGAAATGGGATTACAGGATGATGTCTCCCTCTTCACCTTTAACAACCGGAGGGGGAGGAGGAGTTGTTGGGCCGTCACCACCGCGGACATTCAACATTTCTTCACAGGTCAAGATCGCAACATTTAATGAGGAGAGATAGGACCGTTCCATTTGTTTGATTTTAATGATTATTAATACAGTTTCCATGTATTAATCCTGACAACCTTAAAAAGGTAACCCTACCCTGCTCCGATTTTTTTAAACTTTTTCAATCAGCTGACCACTTCCTCTGATTAGGCAATCGGAAGTTTTTATTTTCATGCAACGGTTTTATAGTAATTTAAACAGCCAATTTTTTCGGATTCTAAGTTTCTCCCGATGAAAAAGTACATGGTTGCATCGGTCACCGCATTTCTGTTGGTTTCAGCCATGCCTGTGATGTCGCAGATGCCCGGAATTAACCGGACCGCGGAAACAGCGGAATCTGCACGAATCGGTGAGTTACTGGATGCGAAAAAGTACTCTGAAGCCAGACTGTTGATCAAAGAGCTACTGCCCCGGCTGGAACCTGAGGACAATTTCAACCCCTCTTCGGATCTTGAGGTCATTTATCTTTTAAGCCGTTATGTCTCTCTATCCCGCGAGTCGGAATTCTTACCCACTCTTACCCATTGGATCGATTCTGTTGAAATAACCGGTTTCGATGATCAGCAGCTGGTCCTGCTGGTCAGATCCATCAATAACACCGGAGTGGCATTAAAAAATGCGGCAAGGCTGACCGATAGCCGGAACTGTTATCTCAGAGCGCTTGAGATTCTGCAGCACATGGAAACGCCGGATATGGTTATGCTGGGCTCCATTTATGCGAACATCGGGAACTCGTTGAAGCAAATCGGTGAATTTGAAAGATCGGTTGATTATATGACCCAGGCACTAAACCGCTTTAACGAATCGTTATCGCGGAATCCATCGCCGGAAGTTGCAAGGAGAATAGCAATAAGTAAAGCATTGACATTAAACAACCTGGGGCTTGTTTATCAAACGCTGGATGATTTCTCCACTTCATGCGATCTGTTTTACCGTTGCATTGAAATAATTGATGATAATGGAATTACCAGCCTTGATATTGTGTTTGTCAACCTGACAATTTCACTTGTCAAAGAACATCGGCTCACCGAAGCTGAGCAAATAATCCATCAGGTTTTAAGTAAATATCAGAATCCCACCCGGTTTGACCGGATTTGGGTGAAATCCTGTCTCAACGATGTACTCATAAAGTTGGAATTGCACAGAGATACTTTAGCTGCCAGCATTGAATTGGAAAACGTTCTTCAGATCATCGAAAAGAACCTGCCCGGCGAGAATGATCTTATCTCCGAAGCAGTATTGCTTCAGGCTGGTATTTTGGCTGACATTGGCAGGTTTGAATCAGCCGATGAAAGAATCAATATGGCCTTGAACCGCATAGCCACTAATCCGGCCGGTATCGCTCCGGGATTTTTATCGCAAAACATCAGAACTCATTATACCAATGAACTGATTGACCTGTTGACACGCAAATCAGATATATATCGAAGTTGGGGAAGGGCTACCGGTGACTTGCGAATACTGGATCAGGCGTTGGTGTTATACGGTCACACAACGCAGGTCGTTGATTCAGTAAGGACCTCCCTTCAATTACAATCAAGTAAGAATGAAGTGAGCCGTCGTCAGAGATTCCTTTTTGAACAGGCCATCAGCCTGAGCCATGAGTTATATGCCAAAACCCATAATGAAAAATACCTGCAACTGCTGTTTAATTTCATCGAGAAATCCAAATCTGCGGGTTTATTGAACGCTATGCAGGACAGTGATGTCAAATCAGGGTCCATTCCCTCACCCGAACTTCAGAAAGAAACGGAATTGAAAGAGCAGGTCACTGAGGTCATGGGATTGCTGGCGGAACTTCGGTCAGCCTCCAGCCCGGATTCGGTAAGGATTTCGCAACTGGAACAAAAGGAGTTCTCCTTAAACCTTAAAATTGACAGCCTCATCCGTGGATATCAATCCCGATTTCCCGATTATTATCAGTCCAAGCACAACAAAACCGTTATCAGCTTGGATGAGTCCAGGGCTTTGTTAGGTTCGGATCAGGTCATGCTGCAGTATTCGTTTACAAATGATGCACTCTTTTGCATAGCCTCTACCCGTGCTGAAACCAAAGTAATGAAAATACCCATTGATAGTACATTGCTGTCTGATATGTCCTACCTGGTTGAGTTCATGACGGGGAAGCCACAATATTTCAACCGGGAGGCAAAGGACCGATTTTGTTCATCATCAGCTAACCTTTACAAAACCTTAATCAGTCCTTTTGAAAGGATGATCGGGAACCGGGAGCTGATTGTCCTGCCCGACGGACTTCTGAATCAAGTGCCCTTTGACATCTTATTCAAGCCTCAAGCGGATCCAGGTCCATCAGATTTTCATCTGTTTTCCTATCTGATCCGATCTAATGTCATCACTTACAGCCAGTCGGCATCATTATACCACTTCACTTTATCCAGGAAGGTAAAACCAGCTAAATCGGTTTTAGCAGTGTCCCCATCTTATAATCTTCTATCAGGAAACAGTTCGGCCTACCTCCAAAGCCAAACAGGCGAATTACCTTATTTACAAGGCACGGTTGCAGAATCAAGGATCGTGCGAAGGCTTTTCAAAGGAAAGCTGCTAAAGGCTGATCGGGCCCAAGAAGAAAATTTCAAGAAACTCTATAGCCGATATGCGGTTCTCCACTTGGCAATGCATACCGTGACCGATGAAGTCAATCCTCTGAACTCATGTTTGGTTTTTACTCCCGGATCTGATACGAAAGAAGACGGCATATTATTCTGTCATGAAATTTACAACCTGTCTTTTAATGCCCACCTGGCTGTTTTATCAGCATGTGAGACTGGATCCGGGCAGGCTCTTGCCGGCGAAGGGATTATGAGCCTGGCCAGGGCCTTTAAGTTCGCCGGTTGTTCAAACCTGATATTAGCCCAGTGGAAGGTCGACGATCGTTCCAGCCAGGAGATCATGCGCTACTTCTACACCGACCTTAAGAAGGAAAAGAGTGCCAAGGCTTTACAAAACAGCAAATTGAAATACCTTGAACAATCGAACCAATTGCATGCCCATCCCCATTTCTGGGCAGCTTTTGCGCATTACGGCAAGAATTCAATGATTCAGATTCCTGAGAAAAGACTGGCATGGTGGTTATTTCTTGTGGTTCCGCTCCTGTCTATGATCCTGGTCATCTTTTGGAAAAAGAAAGATCCCCTTGGTGGAAGGGGATCTCATAAAAACCAAGAATCTTAACTTGATAAACCGATTCAATCCTGCTGTTAAGCTTTCATAGTATAATATTCAGTCCAGGAACGGGTCGGAAACTGTAATTGGACTAATAATTCTTCTGCAGCTTTTTAACTAGCTTTTCAGCGGGGTATGGATAGTTTTTAAAATTATCGTCATTCACCAATCTCTCAAGAATGGCCAAAGCTTTTTCCCACTCATTTTTTAAAAGGTAACAACCTGCCAGGTACCATTGCGCATCGAAGTAGGTCGGTTCCGTTTCGTCCCATCCCGAGAGGTAATTTATTCCTTTATCCGGGTTGCCATTCTGGAGAGCGCAGGCACCAGCATAAACCCTGATCAGCTTCGAGGTTTCGCCATTTTTAATAATGGCATCCAACAGGTTTCCCGCCTGCAGGAACTCTCCCTGGTTGTAAAGTTCGATGGCGGTTGTCCTGATCTTGTCTTCTTCCTCAGCAGGACCGCGTGTTACGCTGACTCCCTCATAAGGCTGAAACAGTCCAACATAGGAAGAACTGTCAAACGAATTCTTTGAAAAGTTAAGTATCAGAGCACCTGCTACCAATAAAACCAATACGGCTGCAGCAGCTGATACAGTTGTGATATACCTTCTGAACCGGGGCTGAAAGGTTTTGGCGGGAATAACCTGTTTACTGATTTCATCCAGCTTCGACCGGAGAATCATAATATCTTCCTCGAGAATCGCCGTTTCAATTTCAAGGTCCAGCTGTGTGCGGCTCTCTTTTTCGTCTGTTAAGGATTCTCTGACTTCCAGGTAGACGCCATATTCAAATGATTCTTCCTGGTCATCTGTAGTGCCAATAGTATCATGAATATGATCAAGCTTTGTCCGAAGGTTCGCAATGTCCTGATCCAATTCAGCCGCCTGTTCCTGGTTATTTGTAAAATGGGCGATTTGCATCGGCCCAGCTTCGAGAATATCCAAGTTTTTTACCTGAATGTCCCTGATCTGCTGGCGGAGCCTCATGATATCTTCTTCCTTAATGGCTCTGTCAATATCCTGGAACAGTTTGAACTTAGCTGCAAAGACCGGATCGGTAGCCAACAGGTTGTCGAATTCCTGCCGCTCGGATTGCGTCAGGTTTCCTTCGAGATACCGGTCAAAAAGCTCCGTCAAGTTCAGTTCACCAGTCATCCTTATAACGCTTAAAATCAGGGTCGTTCTGAATACGTTTGGTTAACATTTCCTTACATTCGTATTTCCTTTTCTTCAGGTATTTGTCACTTTTAATGTTGACTCTTTGTGCAATCTCCTTCAGTGGAACTTTTTTCAGGAAGAGTTTAAGTATTTCCTGGCAATCTTTATTGAGGGATTGAAAATGCTTCTGAAAAAGCTTGAATCTTTCCTGCTCAATTGCCCGCTCTTCCAATTCCTTGTCCATCTCGATGAAAACCTGGCTGTCTGTCCATCCGTCTGTTTTAACGTGTCTTTTTTCCAGCTGCTGTAACCACAAAAAACGGGCAACCGAATAGATGTAAGTTTTAAAAGCACAGGACAGATCCAGAGAACCTTCTGTCAACCGCTTGTAAATGAGGATTATGGCCTCCTGAAAAATATCTTTTGCATCCTCATCTGTTCCGCTGTTTTTAATGACAAAGAACCTGACAATTGGAAAATATTTCCTGTAAATGTACACCAGCACATTATTGTCACTGGCCTTTAATCCTTCAAGGATGGCCTCGACAGTATAATGAACCATGTGTTGATCCGGTTCTTTGTTAAAAGGTAACCCCACTTTCTAGACTTTTTTTTAAACCGTGATCAAAATTGATGTTAACATCCTTGTTCCTAATTCATTTCAAAGGTACAATTTTTTTTAAAAAACAGCAGGCCTGTAAGCCGGATTCTGTAATTTGTTGCCAAAGCTTCTATCATTTATCCAGGTAACCGGTCACCCGGTTACTCCAACAGCCTACCCCCCGGCTTCGGACGAGCAGCCCTCAGTCGCCGGTATATGTGGCCTTTCAACCCATGAGGCGTACAGCTCTGCATGTTACCACGCAGACTGGTAGGCTCTTACCCTGCCTTTTCACCCTTGCCCCGGTCTGACCAGGACGGTTTTTTTCTGTTACGCTACTGTATTTCACAATACCTTCCCGTTAAGAAGCATGGTGCTCTGCGTTGCCCGGACTTTCCTCTTTTCCGTAGGAACGGAACAGCGATAGAACGGCCTGCTGCACTGCAAAGGTAATGATTAGTAGTTCAATGCCGCTATAAAGGAAAGTTGTCTATTTTTGCTGCCATCCAGCGTTTTGCGGCATGTTACCTGACCAGATAAGGATTTCAGATTTCAGTTATGAGCTACCGGACGAAAGAATAGCCAGATTTCCTGTAACTGATCGCGGGCAAAGCAAGCTTTTGGTATTCCGGAACCAGACCCTTATTCATACTGCTTTTGACAATCTTGTGGAATGGCTTCCTGACGGTTCCTGTCTTTTCTGGAATGATACCCGAGTCATACAGGCACGCTTGCGGTTTAAGAAAACCACCGGAAGCCTGGTGGAGGTTTTTTTGCTCGAGCCGGTTTCGCCGGCCGGGTATGCCCTGATGTTCACCTGTCATGGCCATTGCATCTGGAAAGCGTTAATAGGGAACCAGAAAAAATGGAAAGGAGGTCCCCTGTGTTCAACAGCTGTAGTGAATGGTACCCGGATAACGGTCAGTGTGGAAATAGTGGAACAAACAAGGGACGAACCGTTGGTCCGGCTGTCATGGGAGCCTGAGAACCTGTCATTTGCGGAAATTCTGGATCGTTTTGGTGAGACTCCAATCCCTCCCTATCTGAAAAGGGCTGCAGTTGGAGAGGACAAGATCAGATATCAGACGATTTATGCTTCCTATGACGGCTCGGTTGCTGCTCCTACAGCAGGATTGCATTTTAATCAGGAAGTGATTGAAAGATTGTCGCAAAAAGGAATCCGCATCAGTGCAGTAACCCTTCATGTCGGAGCCGGGACTTTTATCCCGGTAAAATCAAAAACCGTCGAAGGTCACCAGATGCATCCTGAACCAGTGACAATCAACCGGTCAGTAATTGTTGAACTATTGCACTCCCGCAAGGAGTTGATAACCGCGGTAGGCACCACTACTCTGCGGTCCCTGGAAAGTTTGTACTGGATCGGGCGAAAAATCCGGGACAATTATCCTGGCAGCAATCAGCCCCTTATCCTCGAACAATGGGAAGCTTACCGTTACAAAGAGGTGATTGACTATCATGAGATCATGTCTGAGGTTTTAGATTACATGGATGCTTCACACCTCGGACATCTTGCGTTTGTCACGCGTTTGATGATCGTTCCTGGATATGATTTCCAGATGATTGGCAGATTGATGACAAATTTCCATCAGCCCGGAAGTTCTCTGTTGTTGCTGGTTGCAGCTTTAACCGGCAACTACTGGAAAACCATTTACCAGTATGCTTTGGATAATGGTTTCCGCTTCCTGAGTTATGGGGACAGTTCGCTCCTGGATCAATATCCCCAACCATGACCGGAAGGCACCAGTACTATCCTGACCACTACCGGCTGGCAGACTGGTTGCCGGTTTCGAAGAAGGAAATTACGGAACGTGGATGGGATCAGCCGGACATCATCCTGATTTCCGGAGATGCATATGTTGACCACCCTTCTTTTGGCGCCGCAGTGATCGGACGTGTACTTGAAAAAAAGGGTTACAAGGTCGCTCTGGTTCCGCAACCGAACTGGCGGGATGATCTTCGGGACTTTACGAAATTGGGCAAACCAAAATTGTTTTTTGGCATCACGTCCGGCAACATGGATTCTATGGTCAATCATTATACGGCCAATCGCCGCTTGCGATCGAATGATGCTTATTCGCCGGGAAATCAAGCCGGATTCAGACCGGATCGGGCGGTATCTGTCTACTCAAGGATTGTAAGAAACCTGTATCCTGATACCCTGATCATAGCCGGAGGAATTGAAGCTTCCCTGAGACGTTTGGCGCATTACGATTACTGGGATGATTGCGTTAAGCCCAGCTTGCTGGATGAAGGGAATATCGACTTTATAGTCTATGGCAATGGAGAGCGGCCCATTCTGGAGCTGGCCGGCAGGATCAGCCAGGGAGCAACGCCAGGGCAGTTGAGGGATATCCGGCAAATTGGTTACAGGTCTGATAGCATAGAATTTGAAAAACCCTGGCCGGAGAGAAGCACAACTACCTTGTATTCATTCGAAGAAGTTGTTCATGATAAGGTCAAATATGCGATGAACTTCCGGCTTATCGAGGAGGAATCCAATGTTGTGGAGTCTGCCCGTCTTGCCCAGAGACATCAAGATCATTATGCAGTCATCAATCCACCCTTTGAACCTGCCACCATTGATGAGATGGATGCCTGGCACGAGCTTCCTTATACCAGGTTGCCTCACCCACGGTACTGGACCAGGCCGCTGATCCCGGCCTTTGAAATGATCCGGTTTTCGGTCAATACCCACCGGGGCTGCTTCGGGGGCTGTTCTTTCTGTACAATATCCGCACATCAGGGAAAGCATGTCACCAGCCGAAGCGAGGAATCCATCCTCTGTGAAATCAGACAGATCGTGAAAATGCCGGGATTTAAAGGATATCTTTCTGACCTGGGCGGACCATCGGCCAACATGTACAGAATGGAACCCTTCAATCCCCTCCTATGCAGGCGCTGCAAAAAACCATCGTGTGCCTACCCTTCAATTTGTAAAAATCTGAATATCAGCCATAAATATCTTCTTGCGCTGATGAAGAAAACCCGGCAGGTTCCCGGTGTCAAAAAAGCCTTTATCAGTTCCGGCATCCGATACGACTTGTTTTTACATGACCGGAGACATGAGGATCCATCCCTGCTGGAGTACCCTGTGGAATTGATCACGCATCATATTTCGGGCCGATTAAAGGTAGCACCTGAACACACCTGCGGACCGGTTCTTGGAGTGATGAGAAAACCCGGATTCGATAAGTTTGTTCGTTTAAAACAGATTTTCGATACTGTCAACCGGAAGAATGATTCGAAACAGCAGCTTATTCCTTATTTTATTTCTAGCCATCCGGGCTGTACGCTCGAAGACATGGTGGAACTTGCCTTGGAAACCCGGTCATTGAATCTTCATACAGAACAGGTTCAGGACTTTACACCTACTCCAATGACCTTGGCGACTGCCATGTTTTATACGGGCCTGGATCCTTATACTCTTGAGCCTGTCTTCGTCGCAACAAAATCCGATGAAAAGCTTGATCAGAAAAGTCTGTTTTTTTGGCGGACGACTGCCGAAAGGCAGAGGATAATCAGGAGACTCCGCGAGATGGGACGCGATGAACTGGTTGAAGCATTACTCGGCCGGCCCCAGAAGTTAAAACATGTTAAAACCAGACATAGGCAAAGCAGGAATAAATAATTTTAAACTCTAATGCACTACATCATGAAATGTTACAGGTTACCCCTTTGGGCGCTGGCTTTTCTTGCTATCGGTCCGGCTGCTCTGATAGCGCAGGATCAGAATAAAACAGAGACAAAGGCCGATAAGATTCATCATCGGGTTTTTACGGTGGATTCCCATAACGATACACCGATGGGATTTGGAGAATCGGGTTTTGATATGGGACAAAGGCACGACCCCAGAGCCGGCGGAGGGAAAGTGGACTTTCCACGCATGAAGGAGGGAGGTTTGGACGGGGCTTTCTTTGCCGTTTATACCAGTCAAGGCCCTCTCACCGATGCAGATCGGGAGAGAGCGTATATGCGGGCCAAGGCCACTTTCGAACAGATTCATCTAATGGCCGGCCGCTATCCCGGACTGGCAGAAATAGCCCTGACACCAGAAGACGGTTACCGGCTTGAAAATAAAGGTAAGATCTCGATGTTTATTGGAATGGAGAATGGCTATCCGATCGGTAGGGATATTTCGCGCGTTAAGGAATTCTATGATCTGGGGACCCGTTACATAACCTTATGTCACTCCTCCAATAATGACATATGCGATTCCTCGACTGACAGGAATGGCCCTTTACACAACGGGCTCAGCGAGTTTGGCAAACAAGTGGTTGAAGAAATGAACCGGTTGGGCATCATGATTGATGTTTCCCATATGTCGGACAAATCTTTCTATGATGTTCTGGCCGTCAGTTCAGCCCCGGTTATTGCTTCGCATAGCTGTGCAAGAGCTCTATGCGACAGTCCCAGAAACCTTGATGATGACATGCTCCGGGCGCTGGCCAAAAACGGCGGTGTGATCCAGATGTGTATTCTAACTTCCTACCTGATCAAGCCCGAGCCCAATCCTGAAAGAGACTCTGCGGAAGAGGCGATATGGGCAAAATATGGAGAATGGGATCAGCTCACAGCCGACCAGAAACGGGAAGCACGCACCGAACTGTCAGCTCTCCGGAAGAAATATCCTTCAGAGCAGGCAACGGTTAAGGACATGGTGGATCATATCGATCACGTGGTAAAAATTGCCGGTATTGACCATATCGGGATAGGGACCGATTTTGATGGAGGTGGAGGGCTGAAGGACTGCTACGATGTTTCAGAAATGAATAATATAACCAAGGAGCTGGTCAACCGACACTATTCCAGGCGGGAGATTGAGAAAATTTGGAGTGGCAATCTTTTCAGAGTTATGAAAGAGGTCGAAAAAAACTCTTCCAAGGTTAAAAAATGAATTAATTTTACAGGCTCATTTTTCTTTGTGAGCCTGTCATGAATCCCAAAATCCAGGTTGCCCGCTTGTCGGTCCTTTCTAATTCCGTGCTGATCCTTATGAAGGTGGCTGCCGGAATTATCAGTGGCTCCGTGAGTATTCTCTCCGAAGCAATCCATTCCTCCATGGACCTGGTGGCCGCCCTGATCGCCTTTTTTGCCGTAAAGATCTCGGATACTCCTTCAGATGACAAGCATAATTACGGCCATGCAAAAGTCGAAAACGTTTCGGGAGTCGTTGAAGGGCTTTTGATCCTTGTTGCAGCAGGCTGGATTATTTTTGAAGCCATCAAGAAACTGAGACATCCGGTTCCGGTCGAAGCCCTGGGGATAGGGAGTATCGTGATGCTACTTTCAGCCATTATCAACACTTTGGTTTCCAGAAGATTGTATAATACTGCGCGGAAAACCCATTCGGTAGCCCTGGAGGCAGATGCATTGCACTTAAAGACAGACGTGCTGACTTCCCTGGGTGTCGCCGTTGGGCTGTTGTTGATCTGGATAACCGATATTCACTGGCTTGATCCGGTTATAGCCATACTGGTGGCTTTATTAATTCTCCGGGAGTCCTTCATACTGATCCGGAAAGCTTTCTTCCCTCTTCTGGATGTAGCCTGGGATTCTGAAGAGCTGAAGCATTTGAATTCCATTTTCGAAAGGCTTCAGGTCAATCAGCACTCGGTCAAAACCAGGAAAGCAGGAAATCACCGGTTTATTGATCTTCATATCGAACTTCCACCCGATATGGAATTCAAGACAGTTCATGATTTCTGCAGCGCTATTGAGAATGAAATCTCCAAGGAGTTTGAGAATGTTCAGGTAACCATCCACCCGGAACCTTATGACCATTGATTCCTCAAAATCACTCCGGATTATAACCCGTCCCGTACTGATTGTTTCCATTGTGAGCCTGCTGACTGATGTTTCCAGTGAGATGCTCTATCCGATAATGCCTATGTACCTGAAATCCATTGGTTTTTCGATTGCGGGCATAGGCCTTCTCGAAGGATTTGTCGAAGCTTTTGCAGGTATTACGAAAGGATATTTTGGACATTACTCTGACCGGATTGGGAAGCGGGTTCCCTTTATTCGGCTGGGTTACAGTCTTAGCGCAGTGGCCAAACCGTTAATTGCATTATTTAGTTTTCCTGTTTGGATATTTCTTATGCGCTCCTTTGAGCGTCTCGGGAAAGGAATCAGGACCAGTGCCAGGGATGCCTACCTTTCCGACCTGACCACTCCCGAACATAAAGGCCAGGTATTTGGGTTTCACAGAAGCATGGATACTCTCGGGGCAGCTTTGGGGCCCTTGATAGCTCTTGCAGTTCTCTATTTCCTGCCCGGTCAGTACCGTCTCCTGTTCATCATCTCGGTTATTCCGGGAATACTGGCTATCGCCTTCACCTTTCTGATTCGTGAAATAAAAGCCTGGCCTTCCGGTGGCGAGAAAAAATCGTTTTTTTCTTTCCTCTCTTATTGGAAGCCCTCAACCAAAGAGTACAAGCTGCTGGTAATAGGCTTATTGGCCTTCACCCTTTTTAACAGTTCGGATGTCTTCCTTCTGTTGGGTTTAAAAAACAAAGGGTTCAACGATACCGAGGTAATCGGTTTTTACATTTTTTATAATGTCATTTACGCCCTTGCCAGTTACCCGATCGGCAGGTTATCAGACCGGATAGGACAAAAGACGATCCTGATATGCGGACTTTCAATTTTCGCCATTGTCTATGGATTTTTTGGGATCACACAGGGAATATGGCCTTTAATTGCCCTGTTTTTCTTTTACGGAATCTATGCAAGTTCCACGGAAGGAATATCAAAAGCGATGATCACGAACTTGGCCGGAAACAATCAAACTGCAACGGCTCTGGGATTTTACAACAGTTTCTCAAGCATCTTCACCTTGCTGGCATCGACGATTGGAGGGATTGTCTGGTCAGTGTGGTCACTAAAAGTCATGTTTCTGGTTTCCGCTTGTGGAGTTGTTGCCGTAGTCATTTTTTTAGGGACGGTGTTCCTACGGCAGCGACTGGTAATTATTCGCTAAACAAGCGGCCTTGCCAGGTTCTTCTTCTGGCCATCTCCTTTTCCACGAGATTGACCAATTGATAGTTTTTCAATCTCCATCGTCGCGAAACCAGCAGGCCGGGTGATGAGACACTGGCGAACCGTTCAACTACCATCGAAGGACGCAGGACCTCCAGAAACCGGATAAGCAGGTCACAATAGGATTCGGGAGTGAAAAGAGTGAAATCACCCGGTTTTGATGCATATTCATCGGCCATCGGGGTTCCTTGTATGAGTTGCAACTGATGAATCTTGATGATGTCAAGCGGCAGCAGGTTTAATGCAAATGCATGTCCCAGCATTTCCCCGGGCGATTCACCCGGCAGGCCTAGTATCAAATGCCCCCCTGTTTGAATTCCCCGACCTGATGTCGCCCTGACAGCTTCGACTGTATCTGCGAAATCATGGCCCCTGTTAACCCTTGCCAATGTCTTATCTGAAGTTGACTCGATCCCATATTCCACTGACACGTAAACCCTCCTTGCCAGAGTCTCAAGATAAACCAGGATATCATCTGTGACGCAGTCCGGACGGGTTCCGATCACTATGCCAACCACTCCCGGTACCGACAGGGCTTCTTCATAGAGCGATCGCAACTGTGCAAGAGGAGCATATGTATTTGTATAAGCCTGAAAATAGGCAAGATAACGAGTAGCCGGATATTTCCCGGAGAAGAAAGCCATGCCTTTGGTAAGTTGCTCAGTCACCGTTTTTTGAGGGGTACAATAACCTGGAGTGAAAGCCTTGTTGCTGCAAAAGGTACAGCCATCTGTCCCCACGACCCCATCACGATTCGGGCAAGTGAACCCGGCATCAATGGAGAGTTTCTGAACACGGGTTCCGAAACGCTTTTTCAGGTAATCCGGAAAATCGTTGAAAGGTCTTGAATGACCCCAGGAGAAGGATAGTCCAGCGCTGGGTTTATCCCTCATGAATGATCAGGGTTGCCGTAGCCGGATTCAGCGCGATGGGAATATTGTTGATCGTGGCTGTGCGGATGAGGGTTTGTATGTCATGTTCATGTCCGTGAGGGTTCTGAAGGTCAACAAAGAAGATCAACTTTGAGACTTCATCCTGCAGGATTTTGGCTGCCAATAGAATGTCTCCCCCATTGGGTCCATGCCCATACGATTCCACATCCATTTCCAACACGGAGTTCAGGATTTTAGAGGTATTGGTCGTCCCCATCAGTTTATGTTTGATGAGCTCCTCACGATTGGTTTTCACCCACTCCAGAAGCGCATTTTTCTTTTCATTATGCGCTACGAGTGCTATTGCTTTTTCCTTTGTTTTAGCAGGTATTGTTTTTGTTTTGAGGTTGTATCGAAGGCAAAGGCATGCATCATTTTACGGAAGAGATCGGTATTTTGTTGTATGCCTGAGAATGTCTCAGAAAAAGGACCGTAAGCAAAGACTGGGACCATGACTCCCGTATGGTCGTCACCTGAAAAGACGGCGGTCATTTCACCGGTTGAAATTTTTCCATCGTTCAAGGCTAATCCTCCGGTTTCATGATCGGCAGTGACAATTACGAGGGTTTCTCCGTTATCCCGGGCAAAATCCAGCGCAAGGCCGACAGCCTGGTCAAAATCCACAACCTCCTGCGACAGGTAAGGGAGGTCATTATCATGACAACCCCAGTCAATCTGGGATCCTTCGATCATCAGGAAAAAACCATCCGGATCCTCTGAAAGCAGCCGAAGGGCTTCTCCGACCGACTGAGGCAGCATGTCACCACGTCCTGCCGACCATCGGGGAAGATGGAGGGTATCCAGCAAAGCGGCAACCGGAAGTGTGGAAATAGATTTCAATTCAGTGAGTGTATAGGCCAGATGGTATCCTTTCATTTCCATCATTTTCGTGAGGTCAACACTGTCCTTGCGGTTGGTAAAATGGTTCTTTCCGCCGCCGATAAATAAATCAATATCTGTATTTAAAAAATCCGAAGCGATCCGTTCGTAATCCGCTCTTTTAACCTGATGGGCTGTAAAACTAGCCGGAGTTGCATGAGTTATGGCACAGGTTGCTACCAACCCGGTGGCTTTGCCGTACTGTTCAGCCCACTCAAGAATGGTTTTCAGGGGTTTTCCGGTCGAGTCAACCCCAATGGCTCCGTTAAAGGTTTTCTGGCCCGTGGCAATAGCCGTGGCTCCCGCACCGGAATCTGTGACATAGGACGTTGAATTGGTGATTGAAAATCCGCTGACGGGGAATCTTTCCAGGTTCAGGCTACCCTTATTGAAAGTATAACCGGCATATACCTGTGAGGTTCCCATGCCATCGCCTATCATCAGGATTATATTTTTGACCGGTTTTGCGGGCCGGTTGACACCGTCTGAAGAAAGAAGCGGCATCCCTGTGAAAAAGATCCAGGAGGTGATGATGAGTAATGCTTTGATCATTTGAGTATTAAATAGGTGTTTAACAATCATCCGGGTGATTGGTTCATGGCATCCGGTGGTAATTCTGACTCTTCAGGCTTTTTCTTCCTGCCACCTTCCAGATCGTATTCATCCCATGGGAGCTGAGTTGCCGCTTCCTCATCTGATTTGTCATCCAACCGGTAACCCAATCCCTGTGCATAGGTCTCGAATCCGCGGGGACCGCGTTTCCTGAAAACCCAGGCCACGAACAAGCCTGTCAGCATACCCATCAGGTGAGATTCCCAGGAAATGCCTTCCTCCAGCGGAAATACACCCCAGACCATAGTTCCATAATTGATGACCACCAACAGGGACACTGCCATCAATCCCAGGTGTTTTCGTATCAGGCCGCTCAGGAACAGGAAAGCGGCAAGACTGTATATTAAGCCACTGGCACCGATATGATAAGAAGCACGGCCAATGAACCAGACTGCCATCCCGGGTACGAACCAACTGATCGAAATGACCCGGAATGCGATGGGCTGATAGAAATAAAACAACAAGGTCCCTAAGGCAAACAGGGGAATAGTATTGGCAAAAATATGCCTCCAGCTTCCGTGAAGGAGAGGAGAAAAAAGAATACCCTGCAATCCTGATAATTTGCGGGGATAGAGACCGTGGAAAACCAAGTCCAGGTCCAGCGTCACCTGAACGATGTAAAGCATCCAAATGAGCAGCAGAAACAGACCCGGGAAAAACATGCTGATAAAAAATCTCCTGACCGCAAGATCCATAACAGTTGATCAAATCAGGTTTTTAATGAGGGATGTAAACCGATCAATATCCTCCACCGTGGTATCCCAGGAAGTCATCCACCTCACTTCTGAAGTTGCCTCATCCCAGACATAAAAAAAGAACTGTTTCATGAGGGGCTCGATCCAGCTGTGCGGCAGGATCGCAAAAACCGCATTGGCCTGGACGGGCCTGTTGATTTTGACTCCAGGAATACCTCCAGCCTTTTCAGCCAAAAGTTTTGCCATGCAATTCGCATGCCCTGCATTTCTTTTCCATAAATCATCAGTGAGCATGGCATCGAACTGAGCTGCGATAAACCGCATTTTAGAACCCAGCTGCATGCTTTGTTTCCTCAGGTATTTAAATGCCCCCGTCAATCCCGGGGTATAGAAGATAATGGCTTCCCCGTACATGGCCCCGTTTTTAGTACCACCAAAGGAAAGAACATCCACGCCGGCATCACGGGTGGTCTCACGCAACGAAACCCCAAGCGATACGGCCGCATTCGCTATGCGTGCCCCGTCCATATGAAGAAACATGTCGTAGCCGTGAACGAAATCTGCTATGGACCTGATCTCCCCGAGTGAATAGACGGTGCCCATTTCCGTTGCCTGAGTGATGCTCACAACTTTGGGCTGGGAATGATGCTCGAACTCAAAACCCTTGATGTGGGGGCGTATGCCTTCAATGGTGAGTTTTCCGTCGACCGGTTCCACAGGAATCAGCTTGCATCCTGTCAGATACTCCGGTGCACCGCATTCATCTTCCTGTATATGTGCAGTTTCGGCACAAATTATGGAATTCCATGCCTGAGTCATGCTCCTAAGGCCTACAACATTTGCCGCGGTACCGTTGAAAACAAAGAAAGATTCGGTGCCAGGTCCGAAAAGAGTGTTGATTTTATCAGTTGCCATGCGGGTGTAATCGTCATTGCCATAACCGATCGCATGGCCAACATTGCACCGGTGGATAGCATCCATTATTTCAGGATGCACTCCGGCATTGTTGTCGCTGGCAAACCCTCTGATATTCCTCATGTCAATACTATTCAGTCAGCAAATTTAGGCATTAAAGCAATCAGGCATGAAGTTAAACCCAATTAATTCATTAGACTGATTTGAAAACTTCTGAATCCCTTTCTATA
>CAZJNQ010000021.1:0-38324 GCA_964547475.1 uncultured Porphyromonadaceae bacterium | reverse complement strand
GTAGTCGTTTTTTCGGTTGGCTGTGATGTACTCATAGGTACGGGCCGATGGATTATAAATATTGATACCCCCATCCTTTGTTCCGATCCAGATTTGCCCATTGGGATCGATCCAGAACTGATAAACGATCGAACTGTTCAGATAGTGGTTATTTCCAGGCAGGGAGCTGAAATTGCGAAACACCTGCTTGCTTTTGGCCAGGAGATTTAGTCCCCGGCGCGTTCCAACCCAGGTTTCACCTTTGGAATCCTGAAAGATCGAAAGCACCGAATTATTGGAAAGGCTATGTGGCTCCAATTCGTCATGCCTGAAGAATCCCGTAACTCCAAGGGTTTTTGAATAACGGTATAAACCCCCGCGGGTCCCAATCCAGTATTCACCGGAAATTCCCGTGGAAATTGAACGGACCGTTTCCGTTCTGTCTTCTTCCGGGTTCAGGATGATGGCCTTTATTTCCAACGTTTTCGGGTTCACGGTAAAAAGCCCGGATGAATAGGTCCCGATCCACATGAGTCCATTTGTATCGGAATATATTTCCCATATTTCACGATTCTGATCCTCTGCAAAGGGTAGTTTGAACTGAACAATCACATGATTTTCAGGATGATAGATAAAGAGTCCATTGTCGGTTCCGATCCACAAATCCTCACGCGCATCAAATTGAATAATCCGCACATAATTCCCTGTGAATTCTTCAGAACCTGCCTCTACCAAAGGATCAAGTAATCTTGCATTCCCTGTTGTATCCAGAAAAATAATGCCGATATCCGTACCGATCCATAGATTACCCGCCCCATCCTCTTCAACATCATTGACAGAAAAGATTCTGTAATTGAGCTCCTTGCAAGTATCCAACGGGTGCGAGAATTTTTCTTTTTTCCGGTCGAATACATTCAATCCGCCATTTTCGGTTCCTACCAGGAGGTTACCTTTCCGGTCTTCCTTGATCACCCGTATCAGGTTGCCGTGCAAACTGGAAGCATCCGAAGAATTTGGCAGTATGTTGTGAAATTCATACCCGTCGAGCCTGCTTAATCCCTGGCTGGTGCCAATCCACATCCAACCCTTTTTATCCTGAAAAATACACTGTACCTGGTTGTTGGGCAAGCCGTCTTCCTGGAGGAATATATCAAAGCGCAGAACGGCTTGCGCCAAGGCGGGATGCGGTGTCCTGATCAATAGCAGCATAACCAGAAGAGTCATCCCAAGGACAACTCTGCCGGAGCTTCGGGTTTCCTTTGCACAAATATACCTGCTGCTATTCATACTCTAATCAAAAATAGCAAATAGTCCTATTGGATTGATTGTGCAGGTCCCCATGCTGCGTGCGCAGGAATCGTGTGGTTCGATCGCCAGCCTCCGCGAATGCAGAAAACGAATCGGTTCAGCATATTTCGCATTTGCACTGTTTTTTTTGTCATTAATTGATTTTCTTTTAACATTACTTCCTGTGTTTGACATTGACTTTTTCTTAAACAACTTTCTTTAAAATATCATCCTCATGCCAAATCTCGCCAGGGTTGTTCAGGTCCGTAAGAATACGGGTGAACTGGTACCATTTGACCCGATGAAACTCAAGGAAGCTTTGCGAAGCTCAGGAGCAAGCGACAATGAAATAGATGCTGTCATTGGCCAGGTATTGCCTTCCATGTATGATGGCATAACCACAAAAAAAATCTTCCATCTCGCTTACGGTTTGCTCAGGAAAATGTCCAGCCGCAGTGCCGGCCGGTATAAACTTAAAAAGGCGTTGATGGAGATGGGAAACACGGGCTTTCCTTTTGAACAATTCGTTGCCAGGTTGCTTGAAAGTGAGGGATACACCACTCAGACAGGCCAAATCATTCAAGGCCGGTGTGTCCAGCACGAGGTGGATGTGATCGCCAGGAAGAATGGGAGGCTTGTTATGGCTGAGTGCAAGTACCATCAAACGGAAGGAATAAAAAGTGATGTGAAAATCAGTTTGTACGTGCACTCCCGTTTTTTGGATATCAGGCAGAAGCTGATGGAGGATCCCGGCAACCAAAGCCTCTCGTTTCAACCCATGCTGGTCACTAATACCCGTTTTACTGAAGATGCCATTCAATTTGGTGAATGCTCCGGACTGGATCTTTTATCCTGGGATTACCCCCAAGGCCATGGATTAAAGGATCGAATCGATCGCACGGGTTTTTTCCCCGTTACTGTTCTCAAGTCGCTCACCAGGCAAGAAAAAATGGCGTTGATGGACAAGGGGATTGTCCTGTGCAGAGAAATAATCACCAAACCGGAACTTCTGTACCCCCTTCAGATACCAAAACGCCGTCTTACTTGCATCATTCAGGAAGCACAGGCTTTAGTCAAATAATGGGCTGGCTGATCCTCATTTAGCGTCAGGAAGGTGTAAAACCGGTCATTTTTCTACCTTTGCGGCAGAAAAATACGACCATGTCCCTGAACCACCTCAGAAATATTGGTATCGCCGCACACATTGACGCCGGAAAAACAACCGTCAGCGAAAGGATCCTGTTTTATACCGGTATTAACCGTAAAACCGGAGAAGTCCACGATGGTGAGGCTACCATGGACTTTATGAAACAGGAACAGGAAAGGGGCATTACCATTGCTTCAGCCGCCATTACCTGCTCCTGGAAAGGTAACCAGATCAACCTGATCGATACGCCCGGGCATGTCGATTTTACTATTGAAGTCGAAAGATCCTTAAGGGTTATCGACGGAATGATCGCGGTTTTCTGCGCGGTCGGAGGGGTTGAGCCGCAAAGTGAAACAATCTGGAACCAGGCCGACCGGTACAAGGTCCCCAGGATTGGCTTCATTAATAAAATGGACCGGACCGGAGCCGATTTTTCGGAGGTGATCGCACAGATGAATCACAACCTGGATGCCAATGCCATTCCTTTTCAGATCCCGATCGGGATCGAAGAGGACTTTCAGGGCATCATCGACATTGTCGAGCGCAGGGCTTATGCGTTTACCGACCATGAAAGGATTGAGATTGACATTCCTGACGCCTACCAGGAAAGGTGCGATGAAGCCAGGGCTTTCCTGATCGAGAAAATGGCCGATTATGATGATGAACTGATGTCACTCTATCTTGAAGACATGGACATTCCGGGTGAACTCCTTAAAAAGGCAGCCCGGGAAGCAACCATCAAGCTCATGATCACCCCGGTCTTCTGTGGAGCTGCCTACCGGAATAAAGGAGTTCAGTTGTTGCTGGACGCCATTGTAGATTACCTCCCTTCACCCATGGATAAGGGGGCAGTCGTCGGGACCGATGTTGACGATAGCGGGAAATCCCATACGCGTTGCCCGTCAGCTAAAGAACCTTTCTCGGCTTTGGCTTTCAAATTGATACACGATCCATACGTCGGTCAGCAGACCTTTATC
This sequence comes from uncultured Porphyromonadaceae bacterium, assembly GCA_964547475.1. Lineage (GTDB taxonomy): Bacteria > Bacteroidota > Bacteroidia > Bacteroidales > UBA12481 > UBA12481. The sequence continues at coordinate 34,934 of CAZJNQ010000021.1, read as the reverse complement.
CGCATCTATTCTGGAAAACTGACCAATGGAATGCTGCTGCTCAATTCAAACAGGGGCAAGACGGAAAGGATCGGCCGGATCATGCGGATTCATGCAAAAGACCGCGTTGAAATCCACGAAGCCGGTCCGGGCGAAATCGTAGCGCTAATCGGCATGAAAGTAACCAAGACCGGTGATACACTGTGCGATCCGGATCACCCCATCTGCCTCGAAAACATACTGATACCTGCTTCCGTTATCGAACTGAAGGTCACGCCTCCATTCCAGAAGGAACAGCAAAAAATGGGCGAGGCCCTGAAAAAACTGGCCGCTGAGGATCCTTCTTTTAATGTGAGGGTTGATGAGGAAACCAAAGAAACCGTCATCGCCGGCATGGGCGAACTGCATCTGGAAATCATCGTTGACCGGATGAAGCGAGAGTTTGGCGTCGAAGTTGAAGTCGGAGAACCTGCCGTGGCCTATCGCGAGACGATACGGGAAGAAGTGGAAAGCACCTATAAACATGTCAAACAGACAGGTGGAAAAGGGCAGTTTGCCAATACCTCAATGCGTATCGAGCCAAATGCCGGCGGCGGTTTTGAATTTGTCGACCGGATCAAGGGAGGGGTTATACCCATGGAATATATTCCATCCGTCCAGAAAGGGATCCAGAGAACTCTTGAGATGGGAATTCTGGCTGGCTTTCCGATAGTGGACGTCAAGGTTACCCTGACCGACGGCAGCTACCACCCGGTGGATTCAAGCGATATGGCTTTCCAGACCTGTGCATCAATATGCTTTAGAAACGGTTTTAACAAAGCCAATCCGGTTCTTTTAGAACCGGTTATGCGGTTGGAAGTGAATACGCCGGATGAATTTATCGGAGAAATTGTTGGCAACCTGAACCGGCGCAGAGGACGGATCGAATCCATGCGCCGCTACCGTAAAGGTTCGCAGAAAGTGAATGGCTATGTCCCCCTGCAGGAAATGTTTGGCTATGCAACTGCCTTAAGAAACATGTCGAGCGGAAGGGCCAACTTTTCAATGGATTTTTTCCGTTATGAGCCAGTTCCGGTTTCCATGCAGGAGGATATCTTGGAAAAAATCAGGAAATCCAGGGAGAAAAAGTAAAATGATCGGGTAAATTCCTAAAATAGAATCATAGGAGACTGTAAAAATGGACTTTAAAGACAAGATCAATCAGTCGTATTCCTTGACAGGCAATGCTATCCACATTGGAGCAGCCGTCTATAAGGGTCAGGTCTACAGCGATTGTCCGGTAAGAATACCACTGAAAACCATGAACCGCCATGGACTGATCGCAGGAGCCACAGGAACGGGAAAAACAAAATCCCTGCAAATGCTGGCCGAAGGATTGTCTGAGGCCGGAGTGCCGGTTTTACTGATGGATATCAAGGGCGATGCAAGTGGATTGGCAAAGCCCGGCCAATCCAATCCCATTATTGAAAATCGGATCAAACAGCTGGGAATCTCCTGGACCGGCAAAGCTTACCCGGTCGAATTGATGAGCATTTCGGGAGAAGCCGGGTTACACCTGCGTGCCACCGTCTCGGAATTCGGACCGATTTTGTTGGGAAAACTATTGGATCTAAATGAAAATCAGTCCAGTATATTATCCCTTATTTTTAAATTCTGCGATGACAAGGGAATGCCCCTCCTCGATATCAAGGATCTTTCCAGCGTGATCAATTATATCCAAACCGAAGGGAAAACTGAATTTCAGAGTACATACGGTTATTTTCAGACCAGTTCCACAGGCACAATCCTGAGACAATTAGTCGCGTTGGAACAACAGGGGGCCGACCGGTTTTTCGGAGAACCTTCCTTTGAAGTCAATGATCTTTTACGCCAGGATCCAAATGGATTGGGTTATATCAATATTCTGAGACTCATGGATATCCAGAGCAAACCCGATCTGTTCAGTACATTTATGCTCTGTTTGCTGGCTGAAATATTCCAGAAATTTCCGGAAAAGGGTGACACCCTGAAACCTGACCTGGTAATTTTTATTGATGAAGCCCACCTGGTCTTCCGGAATGCTACGAAAACCCTGTTGGAACAACTTGATCTGACGATCAAACTGATCAGGTCCAAAGGCGTCGGGATCTTCTTTGTCACCCAGGTGCCTGATGACATCCCGGCCAATATCCTGGGTCAGTTGGGCCTGAAAGTTCAGCACGCCCTGCGTGCATTTACTGCCAGGGATCGGCAATCGATCAAGGCCGCTTCCGAAAACTACCCGATATCAGAATTTTATAAGACCGATGAACTGATTACCCAGGTGGGTATCGGCGAGGCCCTGATCACCGCATTGAATGAAAAAGGCGTACCGACTGAACTGGTTCACTGCATGGTACGTCCACCGCAATCGAGGATGGATATTCTGACAACTGAGGAGATCGACCAGATTGCCGGATATTCAGATCTGGCAGAGGACTATAACAGGGAGATTGATCGCGAAAGTGCCTATGAAATTCTACACCAGCGGATCAAAAGAAGGGAATGGGAAGAGACCGGGCGGAATGACCAGGAAATTGGCTACCCGCAGATCCCTTCCAGGAGGAAAACTCAGGATAAGTCCATGTTTGATGAGGTGATGAGAAGTCCCGTGACCAAGATACTGGTCAGGGAAGCTGCCAGGGGTCTTTTCGGGGTACTCGGACTTCATACTTCCACCAGGCGTAGAAGGTATTAATCGAACAGGTTTACTATCTTTCGGTTAGATTAACCTTACCTGCCATGTCACGATTTTTGGGCGTGCTGATCCTATCTTTTATCAGCTTAACGGCATGTACCTATGAGAAACCTTTCTCCCGGGCACAGTCTGAGATCATTCAACTGACCGGATCCGGTGCTTTCACAAAAGCTGAAGCGTTGATAAACCAAACCCTTGAACGGCCTGGTCTCACTGAAGCTCAGAAAGATTGGCTCAATGTCCGCAAGGACCTCATGGAACGGGTACGGATCGATTTCTCAAAAAGTGAAGAACGGATCACGACACAACTACGGGAGTACTTCCTCAATCTTTCTGATAGCCTGCGTTATGCGTGGGAATCCGATGGCCGCCTGGAAATGAGGATGATAGACGGTCAAAAAAGATATTTCTCCTATGCCGTCAACAATCTTTTCAGGCTCGATCCGGATGCCCATAAGGTAAAATATGGAATTGCGACCCAGGTACTTGACCCGCTGGATTCCGTCAGGTTGAGCAATACTTCGGCCATCCTGGCCGCGGGACAACCGGGAAAACCCGCCGAAAAATACAGGGTCAGGATCAGTTTTAAACTGACGGTCGATCCGGATGCAGTTCCACCGGGGGAAACCGTTCGCTGCTGGATGCCATTTCCGCGGATTTCTTCTCCCAGACAACCGGTTGCAAACCTGATCTCCAGCTTCCCTGCAGAGGTTATCCGTTCATCGGAACAAGCCCTTCAATCCACACTCTATGCCACTCAAATCAAAGAAGCCGGGAAGCCTGCGGTCTTTTCTTACGAAGCCGAATTTGAGATTGCCGGACAGTGGTTTGACCCAAAACAACTTACAGGACAAAAACCAAATAACTATACGGGCGGTGATGAATTTACGAAGGAAACTCCACCGCAGGTTGTATTCTCCCACCTGGTCAGACATCTGGCCGACAGTCTTGCGGGTTCGGAAACAGACCCATTTAAGATCTTCCGATCGTTCTATTATTGGATCGATAAAGAAATACCCTGGGCATCCGCATTGGAGTATTCCATTATTGATTGTATTCCTGATTACGTAATTACAAATCACCATGGCGATTGCGGAATGGTAACCTTCCTTCTGATGTCGATGGCCCGGTATAAAGGCATTCCCGCTCGCTGGCAAAGCGGCTGGATGCTGCATCCAGGCAATAAAAACCTGCATGACTGGTGCGAGCTCTGGTTCGAAGGCGCCGGTTGGGTTCCCGTAGATATGTCGTTCGGACTTCAAAAAACGGATAATCCGGTTTTACGGGAGTTTTACATGACAGGGATCGATTCTTACAGGATGATCATCAATGACGATTTTGGGAAAGAACTTGATCCACCAAAAAAATTCTACCGTTCGGAACCTTACGATTTTCAGCGTGGGGAAGTGGAATGGAATGGAGGCAACCTATATTTTAACCAATGGGATTATGAGTTCAACGTTCTGTCACTTGAAAAGATCATTTGATTGCATCGTTATCGGGATCTTGCTATCGGGATTAGCCTGGTCCTGTTCAACAATCCGGCAGGATATTGAGATGGTCGGTTCCCTGATCGATTCGGTCAAAAGGGAACGGATTCCGGACAGCAGGGTTGCCCTATTCTCTATTGAAGCCGTTGGATCCCCGGAAGGAGTTGTTCTGAGAGGACTGACTACCGAGCCGGAAGCCCTTGGCCATCTTCTGCAACATCTGAAAAAACAAGAGATTGATGTTATCGACAGCGTGCTCCTGTTACCGGACGCAAAGCTCGGTGATCAAACCTGGGGTTTGATCACCCTGTCAGTTGCCAATATGCGCTACAGGCCTGCTCATTCGGCCGAGATGGCCACACAAGCATTGATGGGAACTCCGTTGCAGATTTTGCAGGAAGAAAACGGGTGGTGCCTGGTAAGGACTCCGGATCAATACATTTCCTGGACTGAATCCGCAGGTATTGCCCCGATGAATAAACAGCAACACCAGAACTGGAAAACCAATCCGAGAATCATCTTTATTGAGGACAACGGATTGATCCTGAGTCATCCCAATGCCCATTCCGAACCGGTCTCCGATATCGTGATGGGAGGGATCCTGTCAGCTATGAAAAACGACGAGAATACCGGTGGCTACATCGGTGTTAACCTTCCTGATGGACGAAAAGGATACCTGCCGGCAATTCAGGTCAGGATTTTATCAGATTGGTTACGTGCAGAATCGACGGGACCTGAGTATCTTACTACCCTGGCACGGCGTTTCATGGGCAGGCCTTATCTCTGGGGCGGAACATCCACCAAGGGATTCGATTGCAGCGGATTTACCAAGACCCTTTACTTTATGAACGGTTGGGTTTTATCAAGGGATGCCTCACAGCAAGTATATCAGGGATCGGAAGTCAGCCTGAAGGAAGACTGGAGGAACCTTCAGCCCGGCGACCTGCTGTTCTTTGGCAGGAAAGCCACGGGAGACAAGCCTGAACGGGCTACTCATGTCGGGATGTATGAAGGGGAGTCCTTGTTCATTCATTGCTCAGGTATGGTTAAAATCAACAGCCTCGACTCCACCCGGCCGGAATTTAAAAAGTACTACTCTGAGAACCTGCTGCATGTAAAAAGGATTCTCAATGCTGATTCTCAGCCGGTTCGCATTAAAGATCATCCCTGGTACAACTGATCCGATGAAAACCTCACGTAAACACTTCATATACGGTTCGATTGCGGCAGCAGCAGGTATTGCAGCAGCCCCCCGACTTGCCGGGGCAACCATCGCCAGATCCGGGACCGTCAGCTCCGGGCTTAAGCTCTCTTTTGAGCCTTATGATCTGACCCTTAAGCATGTGTTCACCCTGGCAGGATCATCCCGGAAAACCACACCGGTCATGCTAACCCGCATTGAATATGATGGGATTACCGGATACGGTGAAGCCTCCATGCCTCCCTACCTTGGGGAGAGCCAGGAGACCGCAGGCAAATTCCTGGATCAGGTTAAACTCGGACAATTCAAGAATCCATTCCTGATTGAAGATATTCTCAACTATGTGGATGCACTTGCGCCTGAGAATCGCGCTGCCAAAGCTTCCATCGATATTGCCCTGCACGATCTGGCCGGCAAGCTCCTGAATCAGCCCTGGTACCGTATCTGGGGTTTGAATCCGGAGAAGACTCCCGACACGACTTTCACAATTGGCATTGATACTCCCGAGGTGATCAGGCAGAAAACGCGTGAGGCATCAGAATTCAGGATACTGAAGGTCAAGCTGGGCAGTGACCACGACCGGGAGATTATTGAAACCATCCGTTCGGTTACGCAGGTTCCTTTGGCCGTAGATGTGAACCAGGGCTGGAATGACAAGGAAAAGGCCCTTGAAATGATCCATTGGTTGAAAGAACACGGCGTCGTCCTGGTTGAACAGCCCATGTCAAAAGAGGACCCTGACTCCAACGCCTGGTTGACCGGTAGATCACCCATACCTGTTTTTGGGGATGAAGCGGTTCAACGCCTTCCGGATTTGTTCAAAGTCCGTGGAGCTTATCACGGTATTAACATCAAGCTGATGAAATGCACCGGCATGCGGGAAGCATTTGCAATGGCCCAGGCTGCCCGGTCAGCGGGTATGAGGGTGATGATCGGATGCATGACGGAAACCTCTTGTGCAGTGTCCGCTGCGGCACAATTGTCCCCGATGGCGGATTTCGCTGATCTTGACGGGAACCTGCTAATCTCCAACGACCGGTTTTCGGGCATGACCGTAAAAAAAGGGAAGATCACCTTAAATGACCTTCCCGGGATAGGGGTCAAACCACTATAACAAACTAATCTTTGGCCACCATGGTATGAAAGACGTTGGTTACATCATCGTCTTCCTCCAGCTTGCCTAAGACCTTTTCTACATCAGCGGCAGCGGATTCATTCAATTCCTTGGTCTGGGTCGGTATCCATTCAAAGTCGGCGCTGATGATTTCAAAATGATGCTCGTCAAGGTACTTCTGGATCGTACCGAAATCTTCAAACTCACCCGAGATTATGATGGTGTCGTTTTCAGGAAACACCTCCTGGGCTCCGGCATCAATCATATCCAGCTCAAGTTCTTCCAGGTCGACGCCATGCTTGTTATGAACCTTGAAAATGCATTTATGCTCAAACAGGAAACTGACGCTGCCTGATGTTCCCAAGGCTCCGTTATTCCTCGACAAAATGCTCCTGATGTTGGAGACCGTCCGGGTAGAATTGTCGGTGGCGGTTTCGATAAGAAAAGCTATCCCATGTGGCCCGTACCCTTCGTAGATATGTTCCTTGATGTCACTCTGGTCCTTGCCCATGGCTTTCTTGATCGATCTTTCAATCGTGTCCTTGGGCATGTTTGCCGCTTTGGCATTCTGCATCAGTACCCTGAGCCTTGAATTGGAAGCAGGATCGGGGCCGCTCGCCTTGACACAGATGATTATTTCCTTCGAAATCCTCGTAAATGTTTTGGACATGTTCCCCCAGCGCTTAAACATTCGCGCTTTCCTGTACTCAAATGCTCGTCCCATGGCAAAGAATATTAAAAACCGTGGCCTAAAAATATGGAAATAGGCAGGATGTTGGAACTATTCAACCAAAAACTTGACCACCGGGATCATTCCTGATTTTACTTCAACAAAGGGTACGCCATCCCTCAATCCGGCCAGACCGTAACCGGTAGCTGTTGAAATAAAGGCCTGGAAATTATTTCCGATCTGAGAATGAATACGAAGCGTCTTGTCCACTGCATCATATTGCAGGCCTGTCAATCCCTGTATCAGACCGTAACTCGACAGCGCCCTTGCATACCAGTGTCCGCATTCATATTCATCAAACGGATTCCTGACCGTACCATCATACCGGTCGCGGCAAGCCCTGACAATATCCAATCCCTTGTCAACTTTTCCTTTGAGCATCAGGTGGCTCGCAACCTGGTATTCAATACCGGTCCATACCTCATTGCTGTAAACGAAAGGCAATGATAGCTGTCCGCCTTTTGGCCAGGTGCAGATCAGCAGGCCTCCTTCGTGGCCCATGGCGAATGAGGGGCGCTGGGGATTGTCATGGTTAAAGAGATCCTGCCTTAGATTATACTTATGTACTGAAACGAGATGGCTGGTCACTTTGTCATTGTCCAATACTTCCGGCAAACCGCACATGGAAGCCAGCCACATACCCAAAACCCCGTCAGACAGGCATCCCGTACCATACTGGTATTTGGGACCTTCCTTGACCAGTAACTGAAAAGCTTCATCCTGCTCAATGTTGTCACCGGTAACCTTGGTGGGATCCGGTGTATGAAGGTCCGTCCATCGGATCTTCTGGATGAAATATTCCCCGTCGAACAGGTTGCTTTCCAGATATTTTTTGCCCCTCAACAATAATTCCTGATAGTCATTGAACGGCTTGTTCAGGTATTTGCTGATCTCGATAAATGCTGTGAGTGCTCCGAGATAAAAACTCGAGCACATGCCATCGGGTCCCCAGAACTCAATGTCGTAAGTATTATGGTGGGGTTCAACCAGAACACCAGTATGATCAGGGTCCCATGTTTTGATGCAATAATCGATACTACCCTTGACATAAGGATATAGATTGGAAAGCCATGTGTCGTCACCGCTGATTCTCCATTCGCGGTAAACCTTCATGATACCGCCGAGTTGGCCGTCTGAAGCGGCATAAAAGGTATGCTTGGGTTCATTGATGGGTAAATTGGCGCGGAATGTCTGGTGTCCTTCTGAGCTCTGGCTTACCGTGAATTCCGTTTCCCTCAGCGTTCTCTCAAGATCCGGGAACAGGTGTGAAATGGCTTGCGCATAATTCCATACATGGGTGCAACTGCCTGAACAGCACCCTGATTGGTCTCCACATCCCTCCCATGCCCACATTTTCCCTTCATAATCCCTCAAGATTGTCGGGGATTTCAGGATCCCGAGGTTAGCCGCAACAGCTTCGAGAACTTCCGGAGGCAAGGTGGAAGCATAAAACGTATTGCTAAATAACTCGCTTCCTGATCGTAAGGTCTGGTAGTTCCTGATCCAGTAGTTCGCTACATCATCAATCGATTTGAACCTGACTGAATACCATGGCTTGTAGAAACGCGGGATCTCGCTGCAGGATGCGGATTCGCAGGTTTCAGGATCACAACCCGGATCACCTGATCCGGATGAAATGATCCAGGAGCCGAAATCGGCTCCCTCAAAGTTTTCATAAACAATATCCGATTTTCCGGGCTTCCCGGGATCACATTGCGGATCATCGGTAAAAACGATCTGATCGATGTTGATATGTCCCCATCCTCCCGTCTCACGGTCAAAGATTTCGATTGAGGCCATGTTCCCTTTCATCTCTCTCACATCCCATTGGATTGCCTGCAGGGCTTCCGTATTCCTCCCCGTTGCTGTCCGTGTGGCCTTCCCGTCCGATACCAGGTTGATTCCGACAGTTTCAGGCAGGTTTCCACCGCCGATCAGGAAAACAATATAACCTTTCTTGATCCTGAATGCTGGTGAGGTCAGTGATCCTGTCAGTCCATCCCCATCGGGATAATAGGTATTGATCAATTGCCTTCCGGCATATCCTGTAACTTCTTGCTGACCGGCTGCGGTGCCGGGAGCAGGCGCTTTCCTGAAGGCCGCTCCGGTTGGAGCCGGCTGTGTACCCGTTGAAATCCGGGTCTCGGGAAAATACCAGCAAAAAAGCAGGCTGACAGTTTTTGATTCTCCCGCCTTCAGATTGACCGACACGAACAAAGAAGCTCCGGGAGGATTCGGTCCATGAGGTTCGTCAGGTACCATCCGGCATTCGCTTATATCCTTCCAGATCATGGTGAACGGATCCCACCAATCCCCGCGGAACCAGCAATGGTCAACCACAGCGGGCTCAGTCGTAAAGACACTGAACCAGCCCTTATATTCCGGATGTAGTGAATCGCCCTGCTGGACCAGGGTGAATCCGTTCGTACGAGGAATGATCTCGTTGAATTCATTCTTGCTGATGATATTCTTTGAATTCCAGGAAAATACCGCCTCGACAGGTTGAGAGGAAGTATTGGTGAAAGTATATTCCATGGAGCCGACCGGCAGGCTTGAATTATCGGCATCACCCGGGATAAATGGATTCCAGCCGCTGATGGTCACCTTGACAGGTACATCATCATCCGCCAGTTCAATAATGCCAAACGGGAACCGTGCCATAAACCGGCACCGCTCAAAACGAGGCAATCCATAATAATTTGAACCGCGGCCTCCCCCGCTACCCGGCTGGCTGAATATCTTCCAATCCGGTACCGCGCCTTGCAGGATTTTGGCGCCATTGGGCACCCCCTTCACCGAAATGGCCGCAAAGGCAAAAGGTTCATTCAGCACATCGGGTTTGTTGCCGACAGACATCTGCGACCACGAACCGTTGCCATCCAATCCGATCATGCCGGCCCCGATCCCTCCAATGGGAAAAGTCACATGGTTCAGACGGGAATCCTCGTACCAGGTATTATAATAATCCTGGCAGAACAAAGCCACGGTACCCACGATCAGCAGGGCAACCGTAAAAATGCATTTCTTCATTTGGTTCAGGCATTAAAGGTTAAAAGGGCGAAGGGTATTCCTTCGCCCTTTTTATTCATCAGGCATTAATTCATTTTTTAAGTAGATCCCTGATTTCCTCTAGAAGTTGTTCCTGCCGAGGAGGAGCAGGCGGGGGAGCCGGAGCTTCCTCTTTCTTCCTTTCAAGCTTCGAAATGCCCTTTATTATCAGGAAAATACAGAAAGCTATGATCAGGAAGTCAATTGTGTTCTGTACAAACATCCCGTAATTCAGCGTTACGTCGGCAGCACCGTCCGATCCTCTCTGAAGGATGATTTTCAAATCTTTGAAATCCACTTTCCCCAAAAGAAGACCTAATGGCGGCATGAGCACGTCATTCACCAGTGACGAAACAATCTTACCGAATGCACCGCCAATTATGACGGCTACAGCCAAGTCGATCACATTGCCTTTCATGGCAAAATTCTTAAAATCCTTCATGAGTCCCATAACATCCCGTTTTTAGGTTATTAGTTTTATGATTGGTGTACTAATTTATCAATTCCATTGAACAAATCTATTCGTTGCCGAAAATGATTCAAAATTTCACAACACATTCGCGTCTGATTGCAGATAATTTTTTATCATTTACGGATTTTTAGCGGATAGCTTACATTCAAAGACCGGAAATAGTAAATTCGATTTTTAAATCGATCCAGCCATGGACAACATCCAGCCGCCCATTTCCCGCCGTTCGAAGAAAAAAGGCCTGCCACCGGGATCTTTGGTGCATATCGGCTCCAGGTTTTCTGATACCGCAGGATTCGTCTGCCACGTCTATAGTGCCAACTCCTGGAAACAAGAGAAGAATCTTACCAGAATCCTGGGGAATATGAGAGGTGAACCCGGGGGATCTGTCTGGCTTCAGGTTACCGGTTTGTCCGATCTGGATCCTTTGGAACCTGTTTTCAACCGACTGGCTTTAAGTCCGCTCACCTCTGAAGATATCCTGAATACCTCCCAGGATACAAAGACTGAGATCCGCGAAAGAATGATCTTTTTTTTACTTAAGAACATCACCTGGAATAAATCGGACCTGAGCTGGATCACAGAGCAGATCAGCCTGATATTGAAACCTGACGTGGTCACTTCGTTTGCCGAAAAAGAATCCGATTTGCTGAAACCGGTTTTCACGAGGATGGAAGATGCCGGATCCAAAATCCGCTCACATGGCTCAGATTTCACTTTTTACACCCTGACGGACCTGATCGTTGACGGGTATCTGGAAACCTGCGAGAACATGGATTCCTTTATTGAAGAGATTGAAATCAGGCTTGATGCAGAATCAGGATATGACCCAACTTCCGTTCTGCATCAGCTTAAAAAATTCCTGGTTTATTTCCGGCGTCAGGTTCTGCCTCTCCGCGACGGATTGACCCGGCTCCTGAAAGAGGGTGCCGGATTGATCAGCCCTGATGATTTTCCCTATTACCAGGATGTACTTGACCATTTACAGCAGGTGATCAGCCAGTTGGACCAGATCCGTGAAAACCTCACGGGTATCCGGGAACTGTATCTTACCCAACTGTCAATCAAAATGAACAAGGTCATCCAGCTTCTGACCGTGATCTCGACGATTTTTATCCCCCTCACCTTCATAGCCGGCATTTACGGGATGAACTTCGTCAACATGCCCGAAACCACCTGGAAAAATGGCTACTACGCCGTCATGATACTGATGGCTTTGATAGGTGTTTCATTGTACATCTATTTCAAGAAAAAGAAATGGATGTGACAAGACCTGTTTCTATAATGACGATTTAAAAAAGGAACCTGCTGGAACATCTTGGATCACCGCTGCATTGGGCATCAATCACGGCAATAGCTGTCAGGTAAATGATCTCACGGACGCTGCTCTCCATCTGAAGGATGTGCACAGGCCGGTTCATACCCATGACAATCGGGCCGATCACTTCAGCACCTCCTATTTCCTGCATCATCTTGTATGCGATATTCCCTGAATCCAGGTTCGGGAAAACGAGCGTGTTCACATCATGTCCTGCCAATTTGGAGAAGGGGAATTTCTTCATCCTGATCTCCTTGTTTAGCGCAAAATTGGCCTGCATCTCTCCATCAACGATCAGGTCTGGATACTTTTCATGGAGCATCCTGACAGCCTGAGCCACAACAGCCGGAGAGCCATCCCGCTGGGATCCGAAATTGGAATAGGAAACCATGGCAATCTTTGGCTCAACATTGAACTTACGGATTTGTTCAGCCGCCAGCAGGGTTGTATCGACCAGTGCCTGTGCGTCAGGCTCCTTGTTTACCGTTGTATCTGCAAAGAAAAACGGGCCTTTCTTGGTCATCAGGATGTACATTCCGGCAATGTGGTTAAGAACGGGTCGCACTCCCACACATTGGATAGCCGGTTTAATGGTATAGGCGTATTTTGAACTGGTTCCCGATAAAAAGGCATCGGCAGCACCTTTATGGACCATCATGGATCCAAAATAGGATTGGTTTCTCATCAGTTCAAGAGCTTCATCTTTGGTTATACCTTTCCTTTTGCGGTTCTGCACGAATTCTTCTGCAAATTCCTCCACCCTGCCGGTTTCAGCATCCGACCGCGGATCAATGATGGCCACATCGGCCAGATCCAGATCAAATTCCGAGATCGTCTTCCGGATCACACCCGGATTGCCTAAGAGGATGGGAACGGCAATCCCGTCATGTTTGACAGCCTGAACAGCTTTCAATACCTTAAGGTTTTCAGCCTGACCGAAAACAACCCGCTTCGGATTATCGATAGCCCTGTCAGTAATAAAGCTGATCAGCTTGTTATCTAGCCCCATCCTTTTCTGCAATTGTTGCTTATAGACATCCCAATCAGTTATTGGTTTTCTAGCGACACCAGTATCCATGGCTGCCTTGGCAACTGCCGGTGCAACCGATGTGATCAACCTGGGATCCAGCGGTTTCGGAATAATATATTCCCTCCCGAAATGAAGGTTCTGTTTGTTATAAGCCTGGTTGACTATCTCGGGGACATCTTCTTTTGCCAATTGAGCCAGCGCTTTTGCAGCAGCAATCTTCATCTCCTCATTGATTTTTGAAGCTCTCACATCAAGCGCACCCCTGAAAATGAACGGGAAACCGAGGACATTATTGATCTGGTTCGGATAATCCGACCGGCCCGTTGCAAAAATGATGTCATCCCGGCTCGCCGTAGCCTCCTCATAGGAGATCTCCGGATTTGGATTGGCCATGGCAAAGACAATCGGATCTTTTGCCATGGAACGGATCATATCTTTGGTGACCACATCGGCCACGGAGAGACCCAGAAAGACATCGGCCCCGGCCATAGCCTCGGCAAGGCTATTGACATCCCTGTCGGTTATGAAATTCTTCTTGAATTCATTCAGATCGGTCCTTTTGCGGTTGATGACCCCTTTGCTGTCGAGCATGACTACGTTTTCCTTCTTCACCCCATAGGTAAGATAGAGCTTAAGGCAACTGATCGCCGCAGCCCCGGCACCATTCACCACCACCTTGACTTCGTCAATTTTCTTGCCGCATATCTCCAGGGCATTTATCAAACCGGCAGCAGTAATTATGGCAGTTCCATGCTGATCGTCATGGAAAACCGGAATATCAAGGGCTTTGATCAGCTTCTGTTCAATCTCAAAACATTCAGGTGCTTTGATATCTTCCAGGTTAATACCTCCGAAAGTCGGGGCAATTGCTTTGACAGTCTCGATCAACTTCTCAGGATTCTTTTCATCAACCTCAATGTCAAACACATCCACATCTGCAAAAACCTTGAAAAGAAGGCCTTTCCCTTCCATTACAGGTTTTCCCGACATAGCACCGATGTCCCCAAGCCCAAGAACGGCAGTGCCGTTGCTGACCACCGCGACCAGATTGCCTTTGGCGGTGTACCGGTAAGCGTCATCCGGGTTAGCCTCAATTTCCTTGCACGGATAAGCAACACCCGGCGTATAGGCGAGTCCCAGATCGTACTGGGTGCTGTAAGGAACGGTCGGAACCACTTCTATCTTACCCGGCCTTCCCTGCTCATGGTAAAGAAGAGCTACTTCTTTCTTAATTGTTGCCATATATAAAGTTTTTAGGTTTTATCTTATCTGCCTAAAGTAACCATTTGAATAAATATCAACAATGATATTTCCTTCAACTGATTCAGTTTTTAACAATCATTGTACTTTGCTGGTCTCTGCCTTTGACAGTGACAGTGCAGGAATACAAGCCAGGATCAAGGTTTTGGGCAGGCAGGACTACTTCAGTAAGGCCTGCCGAAAGTGTCAGTGTTTTCCGGTTGACCAGGCGTCCGATCATGTCCTTTATTTCAATGACTGCCGGCTGATACCAATATTCCCGGGAAGTCTCAAACTCAAGAGTGGTTTCATCGCTGCACGGATTAGGATAATTGTGGATCAGCCTGGATCCTGAATCGGGAAGGATCTCATCAGAACCGGTGAGATTGACCTCAATTTCATCAGAGAAAAGTCCGGGTACTCCATTCTTGACCAAAGCAATTGAAACATAGTTTTTTTGGCCGGGATCCAGCGTAATCCGGAATTGATCCTGTGTAGGCATGCTGAATAAAGTATCAAATTCCAAACTCCTGCTTTTATACTTGCGAATTCCAACGAGGATACCCTCAATGTCATCATCAATCTCCTGTATTTGAATTGTAGCGCCGGATAGACCGGGTTGGACAATCGGGTTCACACGATCAGGTGCCGATGCAAGCAGACCGGCCACAACGCCGTTTAAAATGCTATTTCGTGCCAGGTAACCCGGGTTGACAAAAAGGGAGTCCAGGATCCCGTCGCCATTAATATCCTGCCCTAAAACATCTCGTGTGGAATGATTCCTGTCAGGAGGAGTGCCGGTGCCGTTGCCATGTTCGTTGGCTGAAGTTATCCGGACAGCAGTATACCCTTTCTGACGGAATGGCGTATGATCACCGCCCCGGCCTCCTCGATCTTCCCCCAGCATAATATTAATTGTCAGTGGTACTGATAGATTGGGATTAATAAGGGAATCCTGGACGTATTTAATGTAACGGACAAGTTGCTTGTGCGGGGAGTTAGAAAACATGCTGCCACCGGCAGAAAAAGAGAAGATCCGTACATGAGTGCTGTCGGCATGGCCGTAATATGGGCAGGAAGGTGACGGTGATGTCTTTCCGCAATAGATGCCCCCGACAATATCATTGTTCAGGACCGCGCGGATCTTGATGCCATGCAAGGATAAAAACTCAGCCCACGCCTTGGCACCGAACAATCCCTCATCCTCTCCGGTAGTGGTTGTCAGAAGGATGGTTTGATGAAATGAATACTGGCTTAAGATACGTGCAAGTTCCATGACCAGAACAGTACCCGATCCGTTGTCATCGATCCCCGGAGTGAATCCTTCAATGTCACAGCGGTCTTCATTCCTGGTATCAAAATGGCCCATGATCAATACAATTTCCTTGCAGGCCGTGTCATTGCCGGGAATCAGCAAAAAAGGATTTTTATGATGCCCTTTCGTGCATATATCGGCATCGAATTCAAGGTAACCTGTCACCAAGCGATTATCATCGGCCTTGTTGACCTGATCGAAATGACCCAGTATCCAGGTTCTGCAGGCTCCTATGCCCTGGGACAAACTCATGGTGTCGGATCCTGAATTCCGGTTATAAAAGGTTTCAAGTTGCGTTAAAAGCCTTAATTGCTCCTGTGAATCAAGACCTTCGATAATCCCTATCCGTATGGATTCCGGATCGCTGATGAGGCCGGCCCGCTGGTAAACTGCCGGGTCGTAATTGCCACGCAATACCGAAAGAGCCTCCGGATTACTTAAAAACATGTTGGTTTGGGATTTTACCGGCATCCATCCCGCTGACTGGATAGCCGCCAGAATGAACAGTTTTGAGAGGATCCGTTGCATGCTAATGATCTTTAAATCCATTCAATAATAAAAATAAAAAACATCACACTCTTTTTGCATTTTCCTAAATTAGAAAGTTCAAATCTTAACCCGATGAAAAAACTATTACCTCAGTTGACCGTAGCTGCTGTTTTGATTATCAGCCTCACACACTGTCAACCGGTCAGGCAGCCTGTTACTTTTGCGACTCTTCTTCAGGACATGACGGAATTATCGATCCTTTCAGAATTTCCCAATCCTGAATTTACATGCAGGCAGTTCAGCAGCTATGACCGGCGCACGGTTGCACCTGACCAGCCGGGCTGGTTTGCCAACGGCGATGCATCCTGGTTTGTCAGGGAGGAAACTACTCAGGGACGTCGTGAATTCGTCATGATGGATGCGGAAGGCCCGGGAGCAATAGTCCGCTTCTGGATGACCTTCGGAAGCGAGAAAGCTTATACGGGAACCTTACGGATTTATATAGACGGAAATGTATCGCCTGAAATTGAGGGTCCCGTTCTTAAAATAATCAGCGGAGGGCAACTGGTCGGTGAACCCCTGAGCTCCTCATCTTCACCCAAATCAAATTATGCCAACCGGGGGCATAACCTGTACATGCCCATACCTTATGCCTCCCATATCAAAATTACTTATGAATGTACTGCGATGAACCCTGAAAAACATAGTCCTTCCGTTTATTACAATATCAACTACCGAACCTATGCTTCCGGCACAAAGGTCACTTCCTTCACCCTTAAAGATCTCACCACTTATGAGACCCGAGTAACGGAATTGCTGAGAACCCTCGGGGATTTGACCCATCCGGTACCCGCCAATTCTCATACCCTCTCCCTGGCTGATCCCGAAATCAGTCTCAACCCCGGTCAGAAAATCCATCAGGAATTCTCGGGCTCACAGGCCATCTATGAATTACTGTTTAAGATTGAAGCAGAAAACCTTCCTCAGGCCCTGCGTTCCACGGTCCTGCAATGCACTTTTGATGATGAGGAAACGGTTTGGAGTCCCATCGGAGATTTCTTTGGTACCGGGTACCAGATCAGGAACCATCACACGTGGCATACTGCAACGGATAGCCTGGGAATGATGCATTCCTGGTGGGTTATGCCCTTTCAGAAAAGTGCGATCGTTGAAGTTGTCAACCTGGGCGATCAACCTGTCAGATTAATGGTGGCAAAAGCTGTCACTGGCAAATACAGGTGGACATCTCGCTCCATGCACTTCGGTGGAATCTGGAGGGAGTACCATGCCAAAAGCACGGGGGACTGGGCAAATGAAAAACTTGAAGACCTGAACTTTGTTACTCTCCAAGGCCAGGGTGTTTATGCCGGTGATGCAATAACCATGTTCAATACAGCTGATGCCTGGTGGGGAGAAGGGGACGAAAAAGTTTATGTTGACGGTGAAGGATTTCCATCCCATATCGGAACCGGTACCGAGGACTATATCGGCTATGCCTGGTGCCGGCCGGAAACTTTTGACCATTTCCTGATCGCCCAACCGGACGGTTCAGGCAATTTCCACCCGGGAATGACGATCAACATGAGACACAGACTATTAGACAACATCCCCTTCAACACTTCTTTAAAATTCGACCTTGAACTCTGGCACTGGGCTGCCACCAAGGTCAATTATGGCGTGGTCTCTTATTGGTACATGAAACCCGGAGGGAAATGCATGGTCAAGCCGGATCTCGAGGTCGTGAAACTGCCTGTGTCGCTTAAACGTGAAAACCTTTATCCCCCAGTTCCCGACCCATCCGGCATGCTGGAGGGGGAATATCTCAGGGTTGTCAGCCTTTCTGCCGGAAGCTGGGAAATCCAGACTTCCACAACCTGGGGATGGAGCAATAATGCCCAGATCTGGTGGATGGACGGTGGTGTCAACGGAATCATGAAGGCTGAATTTGAAATGCCTTCCGCGGGTGAATACCAGATAACGGCCAATTTCACGAAAGCAGTTGATTATGGAAATTTTAAGATGATTATCAATGACCAGTCGGTGAAAAAGACATTCATCGGATTCAGTCACCTGCCCGATAATCCAGTTATCACGGAAAAAGTCAGCCTGGGCCGGTTTATTCTCAATGAAGGCATCAATACCCTGCAAATCACCATGACCGGCAAGCAGGATCAAGCCGAACCCCGGTATATGGTCGGGATAGATTATCTGCAGATACGGTAAGATATTGGATATCAGATGCTAGATTCTGGATGTTGGATGTTGGATATTGGATGTTCGATAGTGGATTTTGGATTCTGGATATTAGATTTTAGATTTTGGACAATTTCGAACCTCTAATAACTCATATCCAATATCCAGAATCCGTTATCTATCTCTTCGTCATGCTATACGGACGGTCCTTACGGGCCGTTCCGCGTTTAAACTCAGGCTGGTCACCCATAACGAAGAACAGCTCACCGCCTTCCCGGATAGCTTCATGAAACAAATAATTACGGGTATAGGTATGACCGTTCAATATGGCTTTCTGTATATAGACCTTTCCTGGCCCGTTATTTTCAGTCGCTATCCGGAATTGGTTCCCATTATCCAGGTTCATCATAATCCGGTCGAACAGGGGTGAACCGATGACGTACTCGGGCTGACCGGGACAGACCGGGTAGAAGCCCATCGCTGAAAAAACATACCAGGCTGACGTCTGGCCGTTGTCCTCATCACCACACAAGCCATCCGGGCGAGGAGAATAAAGCTTGTCCATGACTTCCCTGACCCGCTCCTGTGCTTTCCAGGGTGCCCCAGCATAATTGTAAAGATAGATCGCATGCTGAATGGGTTGGTTACCATGTGCATACTGGCCCATATTGCCTAAACCCATTTCAGTGATCTCATGAATCTCAAAACCGTAATAGGTGCAATCAAAAACCGGTGGCATGCTAAAAACTGAATCCAGCTTTGCCACGAAAGCTTCATCACCTCCCATCAGATCGATCAAACCCTGGGGATCATGAAAAACGGACCAGGTATAATGCCAGGAGCTTCCTTCAGTAAAGGCGCCACCCCACGCTTCCGGTACGAATGGCGACTGCCAGCTTCCGTCCCGGTTCCTGCCTCTCATAAAGTGGGTGGAAGCATCATACAAGTTCCGATAGTTTTGGGCCCTCTTCCTGAATCGTTCGATTTCTCCGGCAGGCCTTTTCAACTCACGGGCCAGGTTCCAAACCGTAAAATCATCATAGGAATATTCCAGGGTTCTGGCTGCATTTTCGTTTATTCCGGCATCATACGGGATGTAACCCAAATTGTTGTAATAATGCACCCCGTAACGTCCGACTGAGTGCAATGGTCCCTCGTTTTCGGTATTTTTCAGAATGGCTTCATAAAGAAGGTCTATGTCATACCCCCTTATGCCTTTGAGATAGGAATCTGCAATAATTGAGGCTGAGTTGCTGCCGATCATGCAGTTCCTGTGACCCGGTGATGCCCATTCCGGGAGCCATCCGCTTTCCTTATATGTGTTCACCAGTCCTTCCATCACGCGGACGTTATGATCAGGATAAACCAGCGTGAATAAGGGAAAAACGGCCCTGAATGTATCCCAGAAACCATTATCCGTATACAGGTAACCGGGCAATATTTCACCATTGTAAGGACTGTAATGAACTGCCTGGTTCCGGTCGTCGAATTCATAGAATTTCCTGGGAAAAAGCAACACCCGGTATAAGGCAGTATAAAAAGTCTTTTGCTGTTCAGCCGTTCCCCCTTCAACCTGGATCCGGTTTAATAAACCGTTCCACCATCCGGTAGCAAGGGAACGCACCTGTTCAAAATCCCTGTCGCCGATCTCCCTTGACAAATTAATCCGGGCCTGTGCTTCACTGATGAACGATGAAGCAACCCTGGCTTGAATGGATTCACCCTCCCGGGTTGAAAACTTGACGGCAGCTATGACATGGTCTCCGGCAGCCCGGGCTGAATCCTTCAGGCTCTTTCCATCGGATTGAATCTCAAAACACTCAAAAGGCTGATCAAAAACGATCACAAAAAAACAATTGAAATTGTCCGGAACACCCCCTGAATTATTCCTTGAGAAGCCCGAAAGGGTTTTTGATTCCGTATCGACCTGGATCATGGATCCTTCATTGAAAGCGTCAAGTATGATCCAGGAATCATTGTTTTCGGGAAATGTAAAACGGAAGATGGCAGCGCGTTCGCTGGGAGTCACTTCTACGCTGATCCCGTAATCATCCAGAAATACATAATAATAATCAGGCTTGGCAATCTCTTTGTCATGGCTGAAATGAGAAGCCCTGCCAAACTGGTCGGAATGAAGCTCCCCGGTCATGGCCATCAGTGAAAAGGCACCGTAATCATTGATCCAGGGGCTTGGTTGGTGAGTTTGCTTGATTCCACGGATGGTATCAGATTGATAGGTATAACCCCATCCGTTTCCCATTATACCCGTCTGGGGCGTCCAGAAATTCATTCCCCAGGGTACGGCAATGGCAGGATAGGTGTTACCGTGTGATAGGTTAAAGGTTGATTCCGTTCCAACCAATGGATTGACCAGATCAAGCAAATCCTTTTGTTCGGTAATTACGGATTCTTGCCTCCCGCCGCACCCGGCCACGAGAAACGATGCCATGACAATCGAGAGTATGCCTTTCATTTTGCAGATGTGTTGGTCATCAACGACCTGTTAACCGATCCTATTTCATCGACCGGATGCGGACCTCGATCCCGGTACCCTCCAGGGCTGATTGGAGAATGTTTGGATTGGCGTTATTGAAGTGATATGGATAAACAACCTGCGGATTGATTTTTTTAACAGCTTCCGCGGCCAGATATACCGACATGGTATAAGGTTCGGCAATCGGCAGGAAGACTATCTGTACATTCTTAATCTTGGCCATTTCAGGAGTTGGTTCGGTATCCCCTGCTACATAAACCCTGGTTTGCCCGAACATTAAAATATACCCGTTACCCTCCCCTTTCGGATGGTAAGGCAATCCGTTACCGCGCCGGTTGGAGATATTATAGGCTGCAACCACGTTGACGGGAATTCCTTGGGTGATAAAGAATTCTTCATTTTTACACACTTTTCCTGATGGGTATTTCGGCAGGCATAACTGAGTGAAATATACCTCCGTTCCCTCTTTTGAAAGTTGTTTTATCGCTTCGACATCCAGATGATCTCCGTGCTCATGAGTCACCAGAATGACATCAGCCTTTGGGAGAAGCGAATAATCAGCTACTTGCCTGACCGGATCAACATAGAGGTTCTTTTCCAGGTAGTTGAACAGGAGTGAGCCATGTCCCAGGAAGGTAATGACCAGATTCCCACTGGTGGTCTGAATGGTGTCCCGCTCCCAGGTTTTCTGTCCTGATGCGCTGATCGTTAAGCTTGACACCACTACTAACAGTAAAAAGTATTTTCTCATGGATGATCTTTTATCTGTAACCGCTTGAATTTCTTAGAAGTTTCTTCTTCTGCCGCTCGAATTCGCGGTCTGACAGGGTTCCGTCACGATGCAGGCGTTCCAGCCTTTCCAGCTGATCCAGCCTTTCAGTGTAATCGCTCTGCTTGCGACGGGCGGATAACACCCGGATGGCTGGAAACAGGAACACGATGGCAATCAGAATGATCAGGATGATCTCAAAAATCCCAAAAGTCCCGCAGATGATCATATCGGTATGAGTTTAACCTTGTTTTTTCGCAAATATAACCGGATCAGGGCATGAATATCGCGATTGTCAGGATAAAAGCGTATGGAGTCGCGCAAAACTTCCGGCCGGTTTTCACAGTCGGCCAGGGCATATCCGAATCCGCGGTATTGCCCATGCTCGATGCAGACCAACCCTACTTCGTCATGAAACCTTCCCTCGTCAACTATCAGGAAATCATCCATGTCATAGGTAAAGAGTCCTAAGAACCGGTTAGCCCTCTTATTATATTCCTCAGGCGGTTCTTCGCCGGTGCAGGCCCCGAGGCACTCTCCTATTCCCCTGTGAAAGCATGCACCTGATGAATCATACAAGCCTGAAAGCTTGGGACACAACTGAAATTGCTCCACCCAACCCGATAGTTGTTCCCTGCCTTCCCTTTTCGAAGTGAATGTGGTTACAGGCGGCTCATCTTCCCTGGTATTGCTGACCGAGAAACAGGTGTACCCGTTTTCATCCGTACGACTGAACAATCCGTAATTGAAATAACTCCTTCTCTGCGAACGGTTATAGAGAGGTTTGTGCTTTTTGATTTCATCCGACTCCAGTAATAATGCGATCAATTCATTCCCGGTCAATTCCCAGGTTATCTCGGCAATCCGATCCCTCATTTGCATGGCTTTCCGGGTACTCTGATTGTGGAGGTGTTGGAATACGCGTGTCCGGATATCCTTACTCTTGCCTATATAGATCAGTTCACCCTGTTCATCCCAGAAATAATAGACACCGGTTTCTTCCGGGATTTTGTCCAGTGTCTTTTTTGTCAGGTGTTCGTTTAATCCCTCCGGATGACCGGATTTCAGGATTTTTGATGCCACGTTTTTTTTGTTACGGCCCAATAAATCCTCAAAAAGCCTGACAGTTGCCATGGCGTCGTCACCTGCCCGGTGGTGATTCTTTAAGGAAATACCCAGGTGCCTGCATAGTTTTCCCAGTGAATAGGAAGGCAAGCCGGGCACTACCTGCCGGGCAAGCTTAATGGTATCGAGGGTTTTTCGATTGTATTCGTATCCTAATGACCGGAATTCCCTCCGGATAAAACTGTAATCGAAATTTACATTGTGCGCCACAAAGATCCTGTCTGCAGTCATCTCCACTACCTTTTTGGCAATTTCATAAAATTTGGGAGCGTCAGCCACCATCTCATTCGTAATCCCCGTCAGCCCTGTGATATGGTAAGGTATGCTGATCTCCGGATTGACAAGTGTCACAAATTCATCCACGACTGACAATCCATCATGAATGAAAATGGCGATTTCCGTAATTTTCTCAGTCTTGGGACTCCCCCCGGTGGTCTCAATATCAATGACGGCAAACATCGGGAAGCGGCTATTGGTCCGTTAATTGCGGATCATTGTGCTTTCCCTTGATGTCCTGTACCTCTTTCCGGAGGTTGGCCAGGGCGGCAAACAGCTCATGTTCCAGAGGCACTTTATCTGGCATTTCGCTGCTGATGTAATGAATGAATTTCCATATCTCCGCAATTTCCTCTGCCATCACAGGGTAAGATTGGTATTCCCGGTTCAGCGAATGAAGGATAAACCGTTTGTGCCGGAAATCCTTTTCGATAAGCTTGAAAACCAATCCTTCGTCCTTGGTCAAAATGATACAGGGATCCCCGTTTTTCAGGTAATTCCAGTTTTCGACAAACTCAGCGGTAACATAAGCCCGATCAGGTATCGGCTTCATAGAATCTCCGCTGATCTGAAAGGTCCGGTATTTCCGCTCCGGAGATAAAAAAGGCAATTGAAAGACCGGCAGTTCCCGGATGAAATCCGGATCGGCGTATCCTCTTTTGTATCCTGCCTTTGCTTTTTCTGCTACCAGCTCTATGTTATCCCGGTTCTGCCTGTCAACAGTGGTTGCCAGAATACGCAGCTGACTTCCCTTGATGTAAACATCGAATCCGCTTTCGAGCTGGCTTACCTGGCTCTCTGACAAGCCTGCCAGGTCAACCCTGACCAGTGTGTCCATACTGATCCGGAAATAATCCGAAAACTGCCGCAGTTCATCAATTCCCGGCTGTGCAACTCCGTTTTCGTACCCGGCATAGGTCGAACGTTTCATTTTCAGGTAGGCGGAAACATCTTCCTGCGTGCGGCCCCGTCTCTTCCTGAGAAACCTGATATTGGACTGGATAAACATAAGACTTCCTTTTGTCTGCAATTTAAACATTTTATTGATTAAATGTTAATCATTAGTCTATCAGTTATACTCGAATCAAGAAAATTAAAAAGATTGCCTAACTTCAGATATTGAAACCAAAACACAAAATCAATGAAAAAGGTCCTGTTTATCAGTCTTTTGCTTTCAATATTCCTGTTCAATACTGACTGCGGGAAGCGACAGATCAATTCGGATATCACGCGTTCAGCCGATTTGCTGGGCAAAATGACGGATCCTCCTGCCTCTTACCGGCCGGCACCTCTCTGGGATTGGAATGATCTCATAACCCAGGAAGAGATTCAATTCCAGATGAAAAAATTCAAAGAAGGCGGAATCGGCGGCGTGTTTGTCCATCCGCGTCCCGGGTTGGTCACGGAGTATCTTTCAAAGGATTGGAATGAACTGTTCGACTATACGGTTCAAATTGCAAAGGATTTAGGCATGGAGGTCTGGATCTATGATGAAAATTCCTATCCCAGCGGTTTTGCCGGAGGGCATGTCCAGGCCCGTTTCCCTGAATCCTATAACCAAGGTACCGGTTTGGGCTGTAAGGTCACCCATACTCTTGCAGATACTGCCGGCCTCGAGATCGAAGCAATCCTTGAAAAAACTTCCGATGGTTTCAGACTGATAACTTCTGCCACCATTTCAACGCTTCCGGCCAATTCAGCCGATTCCTCCCTCTATTTGTTTTACCGTACTCACCCTGCAACCTCTTACTGGTTCGGAGGCTTTCCCTATGTTGACCTGATCCATCCCGGTGTTACAGACACTTTTATGAAGGTCACCATGGAAGGGTATGAGAAATACAACCGTGAGGATTTCGGCCATACCCTGAAAGGTATCTTTACCGATGAGCCCAATCTGGAAGCCGCTAAAGGACCGGGAACCCTTATCCGGTGGACACCTGATCTTTTCGAACAGTTTGAGAAAAGGTGGGGTTACGCGTTACAACCCAACCTGGTCTCATTGATCAAAGAAACCGGTGACTGGATGAAGGTGCGTCATGATTATTTCACCCTCATACTGGAATTATTTCTTGACCGTTGGGCTGTACCATGGTACAATTATTGCGAAAAAAATAACCTCGACTGGACCGGTCACTACTGGGAACACGGCTGGCCTTACCCGGGAGATGGAATCGACGAACTGGCTTTTTACATGTACCATCAAATGCCAGGCGTTGATATGCTCGGACGATCCTATGACTCTTCTGGCATGGAGGGGCAATTCGGAAACACCAGGGCAATCAGGGAATTGGGCAGCAGCGCCAGTCAGGCCGGCTGGAAACGCCAGTTAAGCGAAACCTGGGGAGGAGCTGGCTGGCAGATCAGTTTTGCCGAATTGAAAAGGCTGGTGGACTGGGAAGTTGTGCTCGGTGTAAATTTTGTAAATCCGCACTTGTCCTATTACAGCATGCAGGGAGTCAGGAAATTCGACTACCCGCCAACCTTCAGTTATCAGGAACCTTGGTGGGACCGGTTCTCCCTCTTGGGTGATTACATCGGCAGGATTTGTCTTGCCATATCAGCAGGAGAGCAAATCAACAAAATCCTGATCCTTCAGCCCAATACAACCGCCTGGATGTACCACAGCAGATCTAAAAACCATCCGGCTATCCTTGAACTCTCTAAGACGTTTAAAGCATTCCTTCAAAACCTTGAATCGGCTCAGTTCGAATATGACCTGGGATCCGAACAGGTATTGAAGAGATTTGCCGAGACTAACCGCAAGGGTCTGAAAATCAGGAACCGGACTTATGATCACCTGGTTCTCCCTCCCGGAATGAGGAACATAGAATCCTCAACCCTGGCTCTATTGGAAAATTATCTGGAGGTCGGA
Source organism: uncultured Porphyromonadaceae bacterium (assembly GCA_964547475.1). Classification (GTDB taxonomy): domain Bacteria; phylum Bacteroidota; class Bacteroidia; order Bacteroidales; family UBA12481; genus UBA12481. The sequence goes on along the minus strand of CAZJNQ010000021.1, from coordinate 9,067 downwards.
AGGACCGTACTCTGCCTGTCTGATTCCATTGACTATATAGATGGAAAACCGGATTCCCGGCTCAAGACACTGGCGGAACAATACCCGTTCCATTGGATCAAGGCAGCGGACATGGCTTCCGATAAAGTGATTTCTTACTTCGAAAATCCTGATTTTATCTTGCAAAAGACCAATATCGAGGGGGGCCAGATTTTTCATCAGCGGAGAATCCTGGATGATTCGCAGCTATTGTTTTTGGTTAACTCCGATCTCTTGTCGGAAGCTTCATTTGATGCAACCCTTCCCGGTAAGCATCTGGTCGAAATCAATCTTTCTACCGGAGGGTCGGTTACCGTCCCTGTCACTCCTACGGGAACTAAATTAAGTTTTGCAGGCTCCATCGCACCGGGCGGAAGCCGCTTGTTCCTCGTAACAACGAAAAAAATCAAAGCCGATGCCATTCCAGCGGTTAACGAATTATCCCGGTCACTCATTGAGCCTGAAGGTCAATTGAATACTAAACGTTTGTCCCCCAATATTTTCACTATTGATTATCTCGATCTGGAAACCCGAACCCAGCAACTGCAAGACGTGTATTTCATGAATGCCATGTATGCCTTGTTCAAGGAATCAGGTTTGAAAACCGGTAATCCGTGGCAACATAAAATCCAATACAGGCAACAGTATCTGGAAATGGACAAATTTCAGCCTGATTCCTGGTTCAAGGTCCGTTATAAATTCATCATTGATTCAGGGCTTCCCCAGGAAATCATCGCAGGATTGGAGGCAGTCATTGAACGTCCTGATATTTGGCAGATATACCTGAACGGAAAACAAATCCAACCCACGCAGGGACAATGGTGGACCGATCGTCACTTTCCTCTATTCGCAATCGGCCAATATGCTAAAACCGGGGAAAACCTGATTGAGCTGAAAGCCCCAAGAATGTCGGTATTTGCAGAGATCATGCCGATTTATATACTGGGTGATTTTGCCCTTGAACCTTCTGAAAAAGGTTTCATTATCAAGCCTCCGGCCGCTGCCGGACTTAAGCCCTGGAAAGAGGCAGGTATGCCTTTCTACTGCAACAAAGTGGCGTATATACAAAATTACATGATTGACAAGCCCGAGGGGGGCTATCAAATTGAATTGACCTCCTGGACAGGATCTGTGGCCGAAGTCCTGGTTAATGGAAAATCAGCCGGAACCATCGGGTGGAGTCCTTATAATCTGGACGTAACAAGCCTGATCACTCCAGGATCCAATAAGGTCGAAGTCAGAGTCACGGGTACATTTAAAAACACATTCGGATTCCACCACAGGGACCTTTCAGGATGGATTTTCGGACCTTTTAGCTGGAACGAGGCTCCGGAAAAACAGCCGGCAGGCAGTACCTACAGGATCATGGATTACGGGATGTTCAGTACCTTTAATCTTGTGAATACCAGATAAATTCAGGATATTCATATTACTATTAAGGATTGAGACGGCTATTCCAAGACCTCCAAATGACAATTTGCATTTTCAATCACTTCAGGCTCCTGTACCGTATCCTCCTGGGCGCCTCATCTCCAAGGCGCTTCTTGCGGTTTTTTTCATAGTCCGAGAAACCACCTTCAAAAAAGCAGACCTCGGAGTTGCCCTCGAAAGCCAGGATATGCGTGGCAATCCGGTCAAGAAACCAACGGTCATGGGAGATCACCACAGCACATCCTGCGAAATTCTCAAGGCCTTCTTCCAGAGCTCGTAAGGTATTGACATCTATGTCATTGGTAGGTTCATCCAACAACAGGACATTGGCTTCAGACCGTAATGTCAAAGCCAGATGAAGACGATTCCTCTCCCCTCCGGACAGAACCCCGCATTTCTTTTGCTGGTCCGAACCGCTGAAATTAAAACGGGAAACATAGGCACGGGAGTTGATCAACCGGCCTCCCAGCATGAACTGTTCATTCCCCCCGGAAATCACCTCCCACACTGTCTTCTCAGGGTCAATCTCCACATGGGCCTGGTCGATATATCCCAGCTTGACCGTTTCGCCCATGATGAACTCGCCTGTATCCGGGGATTCCTGCCCCATGATCATCCTGAACAGCGTAGTCTTCCCCGCACCATTGGGACCTATCACGCCCACAATGCCACCGGGCGGTAAAGCAAAACTCATACGATCAAAAAGCAGCTTATCACCGAACGCCTTGCTTACTTCCAACACTTCCATGACTTTATTGCCGAGCCGTGGACCGTTAGGAATGAAAATTTCTAGCCGTTCCTCTTTCTGTCTGGTATCTTCATTGAGAAGTCTCTCATAAGCTCCCAACCTGGCCTTGGATTTGGCTTGCCGGGCTTTTGGTGCCATTCTTACCCATTCCAGTTCTCTGGCGAGTGTTTTTCGCCTGCGGCTCTCCGTTTTCTCCTCCATCTCCAGCCGCCTCGTTTTTTGTTCCAGCCATGAAGAGTAATTCCCCTTCCAGGGAATTCCTTCCCCACGGTCCAACTCCAGTATCCAACCAGCGACATTATCCAGAAAATAGCGGTCGTGGGTAACCGCAATCACAGTTCCGCGGTAGTTCTGCAAATGGGCCTCAAGCCATTGCACCGACTCAGCATCCAGATGATTCGTGGGTTCATCCAGCAAGAGTATATCAGGCTCACTTAACAGGAGCCTGCACAACGCAACCCTTCTGCGCTCACCTCCGGATAAAATTCCGACTTTCGTATCGGGCTCGGGACAGCGAAGAGCCTCCATAGCCCGCTCCAGACGGCTATCCAATTCCCATCCGTTATGATGCTCGATCATTTCGCTTAATTCTCCCTGCATGATGATCAAGCGATTCATTTCATCCTCACCCAGCGATTCCAGAAAACGGTTATTGACCGCTTCGTATTCCTTTAACAGGCTTACTGTTTCGTGAACGCCTTCCTCGACAACCTCCCTGACTGTTTTTGAATCATCCAGGTGAGGCTCTTGTTCCAATAATCCTACACTGTACCCGGGAGCAAAAACTACCTCACCCTGTATGGAACGATCCATTCCGGCTATGATCTTAAGCAAGGTCGATTTGCCGGATCCGTTCAGACCGATAATGCCAATCTTGGCACCGTAGAAAAAAGATAGATAGATATCTTTAATTATCTGGCGGTTAGGAGGCACTACCTTGCCAACTCCTACCATTGAAAAGATAATTTTCTGATCTTCTGCCATAGTAAATCACTTTGGATATAAAAATAAAAATACGGGAACAACTTTTCTCTAAACATTCGGGAACCCTCATTGTTAACAGCAAAGGGATCCGGAACCACGTATACTAGAACCTTTTGATTTGATCCTTACGTGCTACTAACAACAACCCATTTCCATGCCTGGCTGGCAGGAGATAATCCATTACTGCCAAGACCAACATCAATGGCTGAACCAGTGGAAAATAGATAAGGATTAAAGGAATCGCCAAAAACCATGGCAACTTCTGAATTAACAAGAGGGACAGGGACGTGATTTCATAGGCAATCTGACCGGCTTTTCCATACAGGTACCGTTCTTTTTCGATCTGCAAACCCGATCGGTGCAGTTCGGCTGAAAGACATTCCAAAGACAGATACTCATTCGGTTTTTTATCGGCATCATAATCGACATCTCTCATTATTCTGCTTCTTATCCAGGAATAACCGGGTAAAAAGCGTCTATAGTTCACGGGAACATAAATTATCAACTTTCCGCCAGGCCGGAGGTGATCGGCAAATGACTGAATCAATGCTTGTGTGTCATGAACATAATGCAACACGGATGCAGCCAGGATGATGTCGAACGAACCCAGGGTAATTTTGTTCTCCAGGTTTAGGGAGATCAGATTGACGTTGTGTATTTTCTTCTTCTGCGTGTAGAAATTTATCATCCGGAGGTTCGCAGCAGATTTGTCCAGACCGCTAAACTTGCTGTTCCGGTTCTTTCTTGCCAGTGGTACCAGAAAATCCCCCGATCCGCACCCGGCATCCAGGTAACTTATCGGAAAGTCAAAGGTCCGAAGAGTTTCCTTGAGGGTTCGGTGGATCAGCCAGCACCGGTGATAGAGAATCCGGGTTGTAAGCCATTGAAGAGGAAGTAATCCGGGGATCCTGTAAAAGATATCCGGATACTCGTGCCGATTGATCCATCTTGCTAAATTCCCGGGCATTTCTGTGTCCTTTTATGATTTCAATCCTCCGACTGCGATCAAGAATTCAAGCACCTTTCAAAGGTATATTTTTTCACCTGTATCCACCTGACCCCAACCCTTCTAACACATCCGTTCCGCTGCAGGGAGAAGGGGGCCGGTTCTGAGGGGGTGGATTTGGATTTTATTCATTTCTTGTTTATATTATCACCACAATATTGTTTAATTTCTAATCAATTAGTTAGCGAAGCGAAGCAATTAGCTCCCGAAGGGAGCCTATTAGCCGAACGCAGCGAGGCCTATTAGCGAGCATAGCGAGCCTATTATGAACGCAGCGAACCAACGCACGGTAGTCCATTTCGACCTCGACACCTTCTTCGTATCGGTGGAGCGGCTGCTCAACAGCAGCCTGCAGGGGAAGCCCGTGATCATCGGGGGCCTGTCGGACCGCGGCGTGGTGGCGAGCTGCAGCTACGAGGCCCGATCCTACGGTGTGCATTCGGCCATGCCGATCAAGATGGCCAGGCAATTGTGCAGCGACGGCATCTATATCCGCGGTGACATGGAGACCTACAGCAAGCACTCCCGGATCGTAACTGACATCATTGCCGAATCGGCTCCGGTATATGAGAAAGCATCGATTGATGAGCATTACCTCGATATCACCGGAATGGACCGCTTTTTCGGGTGCCATAAATGGACCCACGAACTGCGGCAGCGGATCATCCGGGAAACCGGGCTGCCCATCTCATTCGGGTTATCAGTCAATAAAACGGTATCCAAGATTGCAACAGGCGTAGCCAAGCCCAATGGAGAGAAAGAGGTGCCCAAATTCGAAGTACACAATTTTTTGGCTCCCCTGAGCATTGACAAGATCCCGATGCTCGGGCCGAAAACCTTCCAACTGCTCCGGTCGATGGGTGTGGTCACCATTCGGACTCTCTCCGGTATCCCCCCGGAAATGATGGAACAGGTGCTGGGCAAGAACGGCATCATCATCTGGAAAAAAGCCAACGGGATCGATCCCACCCCGGTGGAACCCTACTGGGAGCAAAAAAGCATCAGCACCGAACACACGTATGAGCAGGACACCACCGATGTGCGGGATCTTAACCGAAAACTGATTACTATGGTAGAAAGAATCGCCTTCCAATTACGGAAGCAGGAAAAGCTCACTGCCTGCGTCACCGTAAAGATCCGGTATGCCAACTTCGACACCTACACCATGCAAAAACGCATCCCCTACACCAGCTTCGACCATATCCTGATCCCCGTGGTGCAGGAACTGTTCAAAAGGCTCTATACCAAGAGGATGCTCGTCCGCCTGATCGGCGTCCGCTTCAGCGAGCTGATCCACGGAACCCAGCAACTCAACCTCTTCGAGGACACCCCCGAGCAGGTTAACCTCTACCTGGCCCTCGACAAGCTCCGCCTGCGCTACGGAAGCGATGCGGTGAAACGGGCGATCGGGATACACTAAGGAAGGCATAAGACAAAAGGCATAAGGCAAAAATCAGTGTTAAGTATTTAAGAATCATGAACTAAGTATATGTTTAACCCCAGACTTCAGTCTGGGGTGTACTGATAACCAAGGCAGAGGGCAGAAAGGCAGGAGGGCAGGAAAGAAAGTGAAATGAACAAAGAATTAACAATAAACGGGTATTCGTTACTTCAGCGTCACCACTACAACAACCGGATTATCCTCATGGGAGAGTTTGGCAGCCATTTCTTTAAAGCTGGATTGCATTTCCGGCGGGGTACCGCAATAATAGGACAAGTTGCCCTGAGCATAATCAATAATGGTTGAAGCATCATAAATGGAAAACGCCAGCTTATCACCGATACCCTGCTCCGGCCAAAATGGAAGACCACCATCCATGTCATTGATCATGCCCGTGAGGTCAGGCCCTCCCGCCATGTCAATCAATGTTGAACAATGGGTAACCTCACCCGTTGACATAGAGGCTATAAAAAACTGTACACCAGGATCATGTGCCGTAATCAAGCAGTAGTCTTTAATAAAACTGATCCCGTCAACCTCGCCCATATTTCCCACTTTGATAAAGGGACACAAAGCCCACTCCCCACTTTTGTTACGGACATAATATTGATCGAATGGGTACTCAAAAACAGCCATCTGGTCATCTCCCAACCATTGTATTTTTAGCCAACCACTCATAGCCAGTCGCTCTCTAAGCCTGTTTGTCTTATACATCTCTATCCGCTTGACCTCATGACCTGTTGGCTCAAGATAAATTAACCGGGCATCTCCTATTGTATTGTCCTGAATATCTATCGACAATCCGATCAATTGGCCATCGGGGCCCGGTATCAACCGGGTAATGCTCCGATCAACCGGGAATTCGCGGATCAACCTACCATCATAGGAATGCAATAAAACCGATGCATGAGCCTGATTAAAAATGGCAATCCAGTTGTTCTTTTCATTTACCACCACACTAGCGATTCCCTCCACCTCCCCCGGTCCTTGTCCGATAGAGCCGACCGAGCCCCTGAACTCCCCGGATTTACTGAAGATCATGAGCGGCTTATTCCAAGGAATTAAATAGAAATAGTTCTCCGAGACCATCAGCTTGCACCGGGCAGCTGAGAAAAAGCAAGTTGTATCGGTTTCTAAGGGAATGTACCGGATCGTTTTGGCCATCTCCGACAAAGAAAAATGTTCCTCTTCCATCCACTTCTTTGAAAGATCGATTTCCTTATATACGGTTGAGTGGTGTGAACAAGATGATAATCCCGAAAGGAGGATTGGGATAAGACCTAACGTTGATATTTGCCGGAACATTCTGTTAGTTGTTTTGGACATGGTTGTGGTATGTCCCAAATATACAAAAAACAACCACCGTGCATATTGGTAAAAACCCCGTACATGGTGTTAAACCGTGGTAGAGGCGCATAATTATGCGCCTCTACATACCACAAAACAAATTGTTACAATTTTTTCCATTTTCCCACCTTTTATGCATCCATATGATTTAAAACCATGCATATGGATGGGTTATATAAAAACAAATACCGGATAGATTCTGTCCGGCTTTCCTCCTGGGATTATGGATCCAATGGCATGTACTTTATCACAATATGCACCGATCATATGCTACCCTATTTCGGGCCGATGAACAAGCCAGGTGTCATGTTTAGCAAGGTTGGGGACTATGCCCATCAATGCTGGAAATCCATACCACAGCATTTCCCGTTTGTTCAATTAGATCAATTCATTATAATGCCTAATCACATCCACGGCATATTATGTATCCTAAAGCAAAGTTGCACCGGTTGGCATCCCAATCAATTTGGGCCCCAATCTCAGAATGTAGCCTCAATAATCCGGGGATTCAAATGCGCGGTTAAAACCTTTGCCACCTGCCATTCCATTGATTTTTATTGGCAAACACGTTATTATGACCGGATTATCAAAAATGACCATCAATTAAACCGGGTGCGAAATTACATTGTGAATAACCCGCGAAAATGGTTGGCAAATGGTAGAGGCGCATGATTATGCGCCTCTACAACCCCCATACGTTTTGGTGAAACCGCCGTAGAGGCGCATGATTATGCGCCTCTACCCCACGTCGTTCATCGGCGTTTCGTCCGCACGCATTTCATCGATGATACGGGTCAAATTTCGGACCAGGGGCCTGGATTTTTTTCGCCAAATCAGGTAACCGATCAGAAAAGACAGCGACATGATCGTAAAGTAACCGGCCTGGATTACCAGAATTTTTGTTAACAGAGACCATTCAGCTGTTATATCGGTAACCAGCGCCCAGGTGACGACAATATCGGTAAATCCGACAATGAAAACGACAAACCAGGCCTTCCCGGGACGCATTAGTTTGTGCCGCTCCCTGGCTTCTTCCAGCATACTAAGGATAGGAGCCGCATAGTCAACCTTGCTGGTTTTCCGGTAATGGTGGCGGAAGAAAAAAGCTGCCACAGTGAAAATCAGGACATAACAAACTCCCTGGATTCGGTTTTCAAAGGTCAACTCCGGATCAGGATTGAAAATTAGTAATCCCAGATAAAAGACTGCAAATATGATATAGAGAATAAACATCCTGTACATCAGGCGCTTATTCTTGCTGTCCTGGGACTTCAGCTGGTCCACTACAAGATCAAGATCCGGGCTTTCGCCTTCCGGGTAGATCCTCTTCTTAATAGTCATAATGCTCTCCTTTCACTTTTTCACGAAGCTCCTCCTTGATCCGGTGAATCTTCACCCTTACATTGCTCTCCGTGATACCGACAATCTCTGCAATCTCTTTCGAAGTCAGCTCCTCAAGCACCAGCGAAATAATGATCTTGTCAACCACTGAAAGCTGGTTCATCAGATCCTTGATTATTTCGTGCTTCCTCTCGTCCTGAATTTTATCCTCCACATCTTCACTGACCAGATCCCTTGATTTTCCATCATCCCAGTAAAGGTTAAAATTCAAGTACTTATGCTTCTTATTCACATAAGTAAGGTCCGTGTTCACAGCCACCCGGTAAACCCAGGTGGAAACCTGTGCATCGCCCCTGAATGATTCCATTCCCTTCCAGATATTGATCAGGATCTCCTGATACAGATCATCCGCATCCCCGGAACTTCCGGCATAATGCCTGCATACCGAACGTATCCGGTTATGGTTTTCTTCAATAACCAGCTTGTACTGCTGCTCACGGGTACTCATGCTTGCTTTTCGTCCTGCATTTTGACTCTGCCTCCCGTAACAATGTTACAAAATCTGCCATTCACTCCGAAATGAAGAAAAACAAATGAAATATTTTCTTATATTATAGTCATTATTTTGTTTAATTTTTAACCAATGATATCAAACCGGACTTACGGGCATACGGGTTTACGGATTTGGGATTTGGGATTAGTACTGATGCGTTAAAATTTATAAATCAAAAAGTTCATATTGTTCTTTGAC
>CAZJNQ010000020.1:31563-41111 GCA_964547475.1 uncultured Porphyromonadaceae bacterium | reverse complement strand
CATAAAACACATCGCAGCTGTAATGCCCGGTATTTCCCATCGAATGCGGTATCTGCCTGAAACCGAGATGTTCATACAGTCCGCGGGCGGCCTTCATTTGCCCTATGGTTTCGAGGTACATCCTCCTGTACCCTTCCTTTTTCGCCTCTCCCATGCAAAGCAGCAGCAACTCTTTCCCGATGCCGATCCCGCGGATCTCCGGGCGGAAATACATCTTTACCAGTTCACAGGTTTCTTTTTCCCCCGGCAGCGGTGTAAAGCCGGCACCGCCCAGGGGCTCGCCTTCCTGATTTCCGGATCCTTCGGCCTGTTTCACCACCACAAAATATTTCCTCCCGGGACGCTGAAAGGCCTTATACATCTCCTGCGTGTCCCGGTCACCCGAAGCAAAGCCTCCTCCCACCGCCCCATGTTCCATCAAGGTCTCGAGAATGATGTCGCGGATAAACGGGGAATCCGCCGGCATGATGGGCCGTACCCGATAGGTAACCCCGGATCGGGAGAGGATCAGGCTATCATTTTTCATATCCCCAAATATCTGATTCCTTGAAATAATTTCCTACATTTGCATTGGATTCCTGAAAAGGCTTTCATTTGAACATTCACTTCCCCTCAACTGGCAGCTGGCATCCGGTTTTTTGATTTGATTACTGTGTCCTGATTCTTAGCCATTGACATGAACAAGCCATTGTCGTTCAGCATTCCGGAACCTCCATTTTCCAGCCGGATAACCGACCTGGTCATGGATATCGAATATCTCCGGAGAAAGGAAACGGTTCCGACAGTTGATCCGTTTATTTACAATCAGTTACGCAACATTTTCCGGGACCTCGATGCCATGAGCTCGGCCCGGGTGGACGGTAACAAGACCGGCCTCAGCAAATTCTTTGAAGCCAAGGAAGACGAACCTGAAACCAAAGGCCGAAAAACGGTCGAGATTGACAAAATTGCGGAAGCCATGAAGCTGGTGGATGATAATATCAGCGATCTGGTCATTTTTCAGGGGTTCTTTACCGAGCTGCATAAAATGTTACGTGATGGTATCACCAACGAAAGTTCAAGATTCGCAGGCAGATACCGGACCAATCCTGCCCATCCCAACCTCCCCGGGAATACCAGTCCGGCCTTTCATCTGGTGGAAACATTTATAGACAAGCTGATCCTGTTCATCAATAAAAAAGAGACGGCGAAATTCGAAGCCATCAAGGCCGCTTTCGTTCACCAGCGTTTCACCTGGATCCATCCTTTCCGTGAAGCGAATGGGATCTCCGCCCGCCTGCTCTCCTATTCCATGCTTAAACTGATGGGCTTCGGAGGGGTGCCCGGCCGGATCATCAATCCGACCCTGAGCTTCTGCTGGGACATTGAAAAATATCTGAGGCTGATCCGGAAGGCCGATTCGGACAGGGAAAAGGATGTCCTGGCCTTTATCGAGTTCATCCTGGAGGGACTGAGAAATGACATGGACCGGATGGATAAGCTCCTGGACTATGACCTCATCCGGGATGAGATCCTGCGGCCCTCCTTCAAGCATCCGATCTTTGACAGGTTGTTCTCCGACCAGGACCGCCTGGTCCTGGATGTGGCCATGGACAAGCAGGTTTTCCAGGCGGCCGATATCCGCTTGCTGTTCCCCCAGAAACACCCGACGGAAATCTCAAAAATGCTCAAGTGGCTGCGCGACAAGGAGATGATCATCGGAATTGATGAAAACGCGAGGAAATATGCCATCAACCTGGAAAACAAGTACCTGGTCAAGATGGTCATTGGAAAGCTTGAGAAAAACGGCTTTATTCCTATTTCCTGAGCAACAAAAGGCCGGATGAACTGTTATTTTTACCGCCGATTTACGATAGAATGATGAAAAGAAAATTTTCCTGGATGCCGGCCCTCGGGATGCTGGTGCTGCTTTGCCCGGCATTCCTCGTTCCCGCAAGCAAGAGAGAGGTGGTCCTGAATGAAGCCGTGTCCTTGTTCCTCTCGATGAGGCATTACCAGCCGATCAGGGTGGATGATGATTTCTCAACCCGCGTATTCAATCTCTATATCGAACGCCTTGACCTGAACAAGCGCTATTTTCTCCAGTCGGATGTTGACAGGCTGAACGAATACAAGTTCCAGCTGGATGACCTGTGGAGATCGAAATCGCTGGATTTCTTTCAGCTTTCTTCCGATCTGATCCAGAAACGGCTCCTGGAAACCAAAGCCTTTTTCACTGAATTCCTCACGGCTCCGTTTGACCTGAAAACCGTCGAAGTCATCGAGACCGATCCCGATAAGGTCCGTTTTCCGAAAGATGAGACCGAGCTCCGGGAAGCCTGGCGCAAAGCGCTGAAATTCCAGGTGTTGACACGCGTAGCCTCCAACCTGCTCAATCAGGAAGAAGCCAAAAAACAATCCGATACGGTAGAGCTTAAAACGGTCGCCCAGCTCGAAACCGAAGCCCGGAAAGGAATACTCGACAACTATAATGACTGGTACGACCGGATCCGGCAGATGGATGAGGACGATCGCTGGTCGATCTACATCAACTCCGTGATCTCGGCCTACGATCCCCACTCCATGTACATGCCACCCAGGGACAAGGAACGCTTCGACGTGAACATGGCGGGCAAATACGAGGGCATCGGGGCCACCCTCCGTCAGAAGGACGGATACCTGATGGTGGTCGACATGTTTCCGGGAAGCCCTTCCTGGCGCAGCAAGAAAGTCGAGGTCAATGACCTCATCATGCGGGTTGCCCAGGGAGACGAACCGGCTGTTGACATCCTCGACATGAAACAGGAAGCGGCTGTCGAACTGATCAAAGGGCCCAAGGGCACCAAAGTGCGGCTGACCATCCGGAAGCGCGACGGATCGGTCAATGAGGTGGTTTTGATCCGGGATGTGATCGTCATGGAAGAATCCTATGCATCCTCCCTCATTCTGACCGGCCCGGACGGAAAAACCAAAACGGGCTACATCTATCTTCCCCAGTTTTACCAGGATTTTCAGGATAAAGAAGGCCGAAGGTGCGGCGACGATGTAGCCCGGGAAATAGCCAAGCTTCAGGAAGAGGACATCGAAGGGCTGATCCTTGACCTTCGCAGCAACGGCGGAGGCTCCCTTCCGGAAGCGGTAAGGGTGGCAGGCTTGTTTTTCCCGAAAGGCCCCGTGGTCCAGATCAAGACGCGGGACGGCAGCCCGCTGGTCCTGGAAGATCAGGATTCCCGGACACAATACGGCGGACCCCTGGTTGTGATGACCAACTACGGCAGTGCCTCAGCTTCCGAGATCCTGGCCGCGGCCATACAGGATTACGGACGGGGCCTGATCATCGGCAGCCCGACCACCTGGGGCAAGGGAACCGTCCAACGGGTAACCAATCTCGATGATTTTCTGACTAACCGGATGAACGATGTGAAACCCCTGGGCGCCTTGTCGCTCACCATCCAGAAATTCTACAGGATCAACGGGAAAACAACACAGCTCAAAGGCGTGGTGCCCGACATCATCCTGCCCGATCCCTACCAGATGATGGATATCGGAGAAAAAGAAGAAGAGTATGCCCTGGGCTGGGATGAGATCGCCCCGGTCCGGTTCACACCCTGGAACCAGCCGTTGCCGAAGGATGCCATCAGGGCCGGCAGTGACAAGCGCGTGGCTGCCAATGAACAGTTCCAGCTGATCCGGCAAAATGCCTCACGCATCCGCAAGGAATCCGATAAATCCCTGTTCACCCTCAACCTCGATGCCTATCTGAAAGAACTGAAAAACCAGGAAGCCGAAGCCAGGAAATACGAAAAGATCATGAAAGATCCGACAAGCCTGAAAATCAAGTCTCCGGATGCCGATCTGGCCCTGATGCAAACCGATACGGCGAAAAAAGAGATCTCCGACCGCATGATCGAAGGTCTCTCAAAAGACATCTATCTCGAAGAAGCCGTTCTGATCCTTAAAGATCTGAAAAAGAATTAAAGGCCTTCCCTGTCTATTTGTTAATGAAGAATTTGGCCGTTAAATGATTCTTCCCGGTCCATACCCTCAGGAAATAGAGTCCCTGAGGCAAATCCGGATTGATGGTCCTGTTTAGCCGGTTACCGGTAACCGGTTCGGTTTTCAGGTATTTCTGCTGGCCGGTAATGGAGATGATCTCGATGATCGCCTCACCGGAAGTGATACCCTCAACATCAATGGTGATCTGATCCGCTGCCGGATTTGGGTAAACAGAGAGGTGGCTGGGAGCCAGAACCTCCCCGTTTGTACCGGATCCTGCCTGCACCAGGTCGGTCATCCAGATCCCCCGGCCGAAAGTACCTGCAAAGAGCTTTTTGGTTGGGTAATGGATTTCCAGGTCGCTGACGATCACGTTGGGGAGCAGGTTGCTATAAAGCTGCCAGGTGTTGATGGCCGCCGTGTAATAATAAACGCCTGCATCGGTCCCGACATAGATCACGTCCTGGACATCATCCTCCTGGAAAACGACCACGTTTACGGGGATATTGGGAAGGTTCAGCGACAGGTTTTCCCAGGTGGCCCCGCCGTCTTTCGTGCGGTAAACTTTTTCTCCCGGCAGGAATCCCCCGCAGGTCACCCATGCGGTGAGCGAATCGGAAGCATCGATTGCTATGGAGGTAAAATAGAGTGAATCCGGAAGTCCGGCTGTCACATCCTGCCAATGGGATCCACTGTCGAGGGTTCTCCACAAGCGTGAAGGCTGATCATATTCATAATGGATCCGTTGGGCTGCATAAATGGCTGTCCCATTCTTTGGGTAGAGGGCCAAAGCATTGATCTTTAATGGCCTGCCGGCTCCAGCCGCCAAAGGCAGATTGGATATCTGGGTCCAGGAATTGCCCATATTGGTGGATCTCCAGATCTGGTTGTTCGCTGTGTAAATAATATTCGGGTTATTCATATCCTGGATCAGGGGTGTGGTCCATTCGCAGGAATTCGTTCCGAAACCATTGGGACTGATATAACGGGTGGTTCCGGCCCCGTTATCGGAACGAACCAGGGATCCATACTGGGATGATCCGTAAACGATATTGGGATTATCCGGATTGATCATGCAGTCCATGCCGTCGCCCCCGATAAAATTGATCCAGTTTCCGTTGCGGTTGTAAAAAGTGGAATTGTCCTGCGCGCCGCCGACCACGTAACCGGGGAACATCTCGCAAAGGCCGATGCGGTAAAAAGAGGTGATGATCATGCCATTGGACAATTCTTGCCATCGGGTTGCCCACCGGCCGTCCCCTCCCCTGCCCGGCAACAGCTCGCTCGTCCGGGCCACGCCGCCGTCATGGACGGCATAATATTTCTGGTCCGCGGGATTATATTTATACTGATGATGATCGGCATGCAGGGTAAAATCATTTTCGCTCATCACCCAGAAGGTGGCATCGTCCCAGCTGGTCCCCCCGTTTACCGAGATCACCATGTCGATACCCCCGACAGCAATTTTCTCCCTGTTCTTGGGATCAACGAGAATGGCCAGGTCATACCAGCCCTGTGAACCGCTCAGGATATTGCCGCTGGCAGCCGAAGTGGTACGGGTTTCCCATGTGGCACCTGCATCGGTGGAGCGGTAGAAAGCATAAAACGCCCCGTTCGGATTGGCAGCCACCACATAAATGTAATCGGGAGTTTCGGGTGTCAGGCCGATCTCGGTCCGGCCGATGCTGAAATTATTTGGCCAGCCTGTGTTCAGTGTGGTCCAGGTTGAACCGAAATCGACGGATTTGATCATCGTTGCCGGATTTCCGCTGACGGTGCGTACGGTCCCTGTCGTTGCATAGATCACGTTCCCGTTGCTGAAATCCTGTTCGATGTCCCAGATGATATCATTGTGCATCAAGGTCCATGTGACACCATCATCCAGAGATTTGAAAATGCCCGATACGCCTCCGGCCAGCAAAACGCCATCCTGGGTAGGATGATAGAAAATCCTGCGGATCAGGGTTTTATCAAGATCCGATTGGTCGTACCTCAACCCTGTAGGAGTCCATGTCATACCACCATCCGTGGTTTTATAAACCCCGATACCGTAATGGGTGTGTCTTTTCCGGTAGTCGGTATCCAGAGCCACCCCGATATAGGCATAATCGCAGGCAGCAATGAAAATCTCATCCGGGTTTTTGGGATTCACCGCTATATCGCTTACCCGCAGGATCGGGAGATTATCAGTGAGAGGGGTGTAACTGATACCACCGTCTGTTGTTTTCCATACCCCTCCTTGCGCCACTCCGACCCAATAGGTATTGGGATCGGTGGGGTGGAAGGCAACACAATTGATGCGTCCCATTCCGTGTGAAAAACTGGAATTGGCGCTCGGCGGTTTGGTGACCGGGCCTACCGGCGACCAGCCTGCTCCGGTTTTTAGTTGTTCCGATGCCTCTTTTTCAGCTTGTATTTTCATCACCTCACTCAGAAAGATGGCCGGATCCGCGGGATTCCCATCCGGGTTGAGCCGGCTGCGGTTCAGCTCGATCCAGCGTCCGTAAGCCTTCCAGCCTTTCTGGCTGCTGTTGGCAGGATCCGCTATCCACTGGTCATAGGCTTTCATGAGTTCACGGTAGGCAACAGGACCATTGGCGCCCGACGGCTTGATGAATTGTGAACGGGCCCGATGCGGCACCATTACAACCATCACAACCATCACAACAATCATAACTTTCCTAACCAGTCCGTTTTTGGAAATGGTTTTGCACTGTTTAATCGAACAAACCCTCATCTCTTATCAGCATTAAAATGGATGAATGTGAAAGGATTACGTATTTCTCATTTTTAAACTCGATCTCATAACCGGCATTTTGGAGATAGATGGCAAGGTCTCCCTCTTTGGCCTGAAGGGGAACATACCTGACATCTTCCTGTTTGGGTTTCCAGGTCTCATCCATATCGGCCATGGCTGGTATCGGGTAGCCAGGCCCGACTTTCACCACGTAACCACTCTGAACCTTCTCTTTTTCCTGGACCGTAGGCGGCAGGTACAGACCTGCTTTGGTCTTGTTTTCAGGTGTTTTGGGCTTAACCAGCACCCGTTCCCCAACCAGTATGAACTTTGCCAGTTCCTTTTCTTCGATGATCATATTCAAAGAGGCATTCAGGCAAATATACGGTTAGCTCCACAATAAAAAACGCTTGCACAAACATTAATGAATATTATCAAGTGTTAATCAGTGTTACCCGGGGACGCATCGTAAGTCTGCTCTGCTTACATTTACAGGATGAAGCGTAACCTGGCGTATGTCATTGTCCTGATGTCCGTGGCCCTGATCGGGATCATCATCCTTCAGGTCTACTGGATCAGCAATTCCTTCGACCTGCACAACCAGGTTTTCCGGAGCGAGGCAAACGCGGCCCTGGAGCAGGTTGTCAACCAGGATGTTGAAGTCAGCACGGTAGGTGCCATCCTGGATGCCCGGGATACAGCCGCCGGCATCATCACGATAGAATCGCACAGGACGTCGGATAGCCTGACGAAAGACAGGATCTTCATTCCCCGGGAGGACCTTGACCGGATCGTTACCAACGTGGTGATCTCATTGGGAAGCATCCATCCTGAGATTGAACAACTCGAGAAGGATTACCGGGCCGCCCTGAAAGACCGCAGGATCTCCACTCCCTTTTTCCTGGCTTTCAGCCTCGATGACCGAATCTACAGCAAAACGGGAGGAGACGATCCTGATTTCCTGAAGTCACAGGCCGTTCAGCCGCTGCCCGGGCTGATGATGAGTGAGGAGAAGGTCATGGCTTTTTTCCCGGATAACCGGTCGTTCATACTCAACCGGATGTGGTTTACGCTGATCGTGTCCATTCTCCTGATCGGCCTGACAGGCGTTAGCTTTGCTTACATGCTGGTGACCCTGGTCAGGCAGAAGAAATTATCGGAAATCAAGAATGATTTCATCAACAACATGACCCATGAACTCAAGACACCGATCTCGACCGTATCGGCAGCCATGGAGGCCCTGGTCAATTTCAATGCCCTCGATGACCGTATGAAAAGCCTGAAATACATCGACCTCTCCCGCAAGGAGCTGACCCGCCTTTCGGGAATGGTTGAGAACGTCCTCAGGATCAGTACATTCGAGAAACAGAAAGTCATGCTGTTCAAGGAGACCTTCAATGTATGCCAGGTGCTGGAAGAGACTGCCAGGAACTTCTCCCTCCAGAATCCCGACCGGGTGGAATTCACCTTTGACCTGAAGGGACCCGGTTATATCCATGCCGACAAGTTCCATATCCAGAATGTGATCAGCAACCTATTTGACAATGCCATAAAATATTCCCAGGGCAAAGCCGTTATTGACATAAGCTGCAGCCGTTCCTGCGAATTCGTGGTTTTTTGCGTCAGGGATCATGGCATGGGTATCACGCGGGAGCAGCAGCAGCATATCTTTGAAAAGTTTTACCGGGTTCCGACCGGTGATTTGCATGCGGTGAAAGGTTTCGGGCTGGGATTGGCTTATGTGAGGCAAATGGTGGAGGTGCACGGAGGCACCGTCGGGGTAAAAAGCCAGTTGGGAGCGGGATCGGAGTTTACTGTCGCATTACCTGAGATTCAATGAATAAGCCTAAAGTACTCTTTGTCGAAGATGAACAGTCGCTCGGACTGATTGTCAAGGAGAGCCTCGAATCCAGGGGATTCGAAGTACGTTACTGCCAGGATGGAAAGACCGGTTTCCAGGCCTTTCAGGAATTCAAGCCCGATATTTGCCTGCTGGACATCATGATGCCCGTCAAGGATGGTTACACCCTTGCCCAGGAGATCCGGAAAATGGATGCCGTAACCCCGGTCATTTTTCTCACTGCCCGTTCCCAGACTGCCGATGTGGTCAAGGGTTTTGAGATCGGGGGCAATGATTACATCAAAAAACCCTTCAGCATCGAGGAACTCATCGTCAGGATCAAAGCCCGGCTGAACAGCGCGGGCAATGCCCTCCGCTCAGAGGATGAAGCCACCCTTTTCCAGATAGGGCAATACCTGTTCGATTATGAAAAGCAGACCCTGGAATTCCGGAACCAGGTGACCAAGCTTACCCACCGCGAAGCCGAGATCCTCAAGCTTCTTTGCATCAACCGCAGCCAGGTGGTTGAAAGGAGCTTCGTCCTGAAGAAAGTCTGGGGCGATGACAACTTCTTCAATGCCCGCAGCATGGATGTCTTTATCACGAAACTCCGCAAGCACCTTCAGTACGACAGCAATATCGAGATACTGAACGTGAGGGGGATTGGGTATAAGATGATTTTCTAAGGCACAAGGCAGAAGGCAAAAGGCAAAAGTAAGGAGGAAGGAGGAAGGAGAAAGGAGGAAGGAAGGTACAGGTTTGTCTATCCCCAGACTTCAGTCTGGGGGGTTACCCCAACCAGATATGTCTATCCCCAGACTTCAGTCTGGGGGGTTACCCCAGCCATATAGGTTTATCCCCAGACTTCAGTCTGGGGGGTTACCTCAACCAGATATGTCTATCCCCAGACTTCAGTCTGGGGGGT
Source organism: uncultured Porphyromonadaceae bacterium (assembly GCA_964547475.1). Taxonomy (GTDB): domain Bacteria; phylum Bacteroidota; class Bacteroidia; order Bacteroidales; family UBA12481; genus UBA12481. Next base: position 31,634 of record CAZJNQ010000020.1, on the reverse strand, counting down.
GCCCCAACCAGATATATCTATCCCCAGACTTCAGTCTGGGGGGTGCCCCAACCAGATATGTCTATCCCCAG
>CAZJNQ010000020.1:0-31463 GCA_964547475.1 uncultured Porphyromonadaceae bacterium | reverse complement strand
TCTATCCCCAGACTTCAGTCTGGGGGGTGCCCCAACCAGATATGTCTATCCCCAGACTTCAGTCTGGGGGGTGCCCCAACCAGATCTGCCCACCCCAGACTGAAGTCTGGGGTTATTCATAACCACAAAGTTAAGACCTTATTTCTTAACGACTTTTTTACTAATTTTTGTCTTCTGCCCTCCTGCCCTATCCTCCTTTTACCTTAAAACCCAAGTACCTCTTTTAACCGCTTCATCCCCGCCTTGCTGGCATGGATCTTTTTCCCCGATTGCATGACGAGGACCTTGGTGTCCTTATCGTAGGGTTCGAGCTGGACGATCTGGCTCAGGCGGATGATGAATGACCGGTGCACACGAAGGAATTCCGAGGGATTGAGGTGTTCCTCCAGGTAGCCCATGGTCATTTGTTTCATGTACCGGCCTTCCTGGGTGTAGATCGTGATATAATCATCGCCGGCTTCCAGAAATTCAACCTGTTCGATCGGGATGACCTTGATCTTCTGGCCGGTCCTGACCACCAGCCGGTCGAGGAACTGCCCCGCAGGCAGGGCGCCGGCCGATAGTTTGGCTATTCCGGCAGCGGGTTTCTCCTTATGGCGGATCCTGTCAACCGCCTTGCCGACGGCCTGGTCGAACCGCTCTTGTGAATAGGGTTTCAAGAGGTAATCGACCGCATTGTATTCAAAGGCCCGTATGGCGTATTCGTCAAATGCCGTGGAGAAAATGATCTGGGGGACTTCATCCAGCAGCTCGAGCATCTCGAATCCCGATATCTTGGGCATCTGGATGTCGAGGAACACCAGGTCGGGCTTGACGGCCTGGATCATTTTCAGTCCCTCAAAGCCGTTCGCCGCTTCACCGGCTATCTCCACGCCGGCCTGGTTCTCGAGGAAACTCCTGACCAAGATCCGGGCGGGCTCCTCATCGTCAATGATCACCGCCTTGATCCTATGGTTCATGAGGGATGGTTTGTGGAATTCTGAGGTAAACAAAGTAACGCCCGGTTGTCATCTCGGTCGCCAGGCAATTCTCGCAGTTATACACAAGGTACAACCGGTTCCGGGTGTTCTGGAGCCCGATCCCCTTCCCTTTCCTCGGCGAGGCCCCGGGATCAAAATCGTTGGCAACGGTTATCCGGAGTTCGCCGGTCGGCAGCTGTTCCGCACCCAGATCGATCCTCACCGGTTCGGTGCTTTCATACACCCCGTGCTTGATCGAATTCTCGACCAGCGGCTGGAGGATCATGTGAGGCACGGTCATCTCCAGGCAGGGATCCGGGACCTGGATTTCAAACTGCAGGCGGTCGCCGAACCTGACCTTTTCGATCTCCAGATAATGCCTGATATTCTCAAGCTCCACCCGGAGGGTAGTCAGGCCGTTCTGCCTGTTTTCGAGCGAGTAGCGCAGGAAGCCCGACAGTTTCACGATCATTTCCCGGGCCTGACCGGGACTCGTGGTGATCAGTGAGGAAACGGAGTTCAGGCTGTTGAAGAGGAAATGCGGATTGATCTGGGCCTTCAGCATATCGATCTCGGCTTCCCTGACCTGGACTTTCAGCGTGGATTCCTTTTCGATCCGGGCTTTCCGGTCCTCATAGTTGATGTAGAGATAATAGATGAGTATGATCAGGCTGTAGAGGAAGAAACCCGATATGGCCCGCAGGGTGATCGATTCGTTCAGGAAGTTGTGGTAGATTTCGTTTTCTCCCCACAAACCGCTGAGGATCAGGTATCCGGAACCCAGCCAGATACCCAGTACAACCAGCGCGATAAGCAGGTGGTTCAGGAGACGGTCTATCGGATTGCCCCTGCTGAAATCGTTGAACCGGATGGAATACCAAAGGCTCAGGCCGATGCCTGCAAACAGGGTGTTGAAGACCAGGCTGTCAATGATTGCCTTGATCAACTCCTGGGAAGAGGCAAAGTACAAAACGGCAACATGGATACCGGCGACCAGTATCCATGCTGCTGCATAAGTAATTGTGTATGTACGGTTTACGAAGAAAGGATTCTTCATCGGTTAGAGGCCGAATGATTTGACTTCGCCGCCTCCAAAGATAGCCAAACCTTTTACCACCAGCATGGTGTGCTGGTCATAAACGATATTGTGAAGCCTTTCGCGTTTGTCGTTGAAACCGCCGAACACGGCGACCACATCCACCCTCACCGTCCAGCCGGCCGGAACCACGAGGGTTGATCCGCCGAAAACGCTCAATGTATCAATGATCTGGGGGCCGTCGGCCAGCTTGGCATTCATCAGGTTGATCTTCGAGCCTCCGAAGATGCTGAGCAGGCGGCCACCTTTGAAGTTTTGAGAGGTGACGATCCGGTCGCCGCCGCCAAAGACAGACACCTCATCTATAAAATCCCGGTCTTCCCCAACCTTGTTTGATCGTTTGAGGGAGCGGAAGTACCGTGGTGGCGCCACTATCAGGTAAACCCCGACCAGCAGGATCAGGCTGGGCCAGAAGATCTGCTTGAAATAATAGGGCAGGTCAAGGTAATGCATGGCACCGAAGTATAATCCCAGGGCGATCAGTATGATTCCCGGAACCACGCTCCGGTTGTTGATCAGGGACAGCAGCCCGATGGCAACCAGCAGCATTTCCCAGGAGATGATGGCATGCCAGATGCCATAAGGCAGGATGTCGAAGATCCGGAGAAAAATGACCATGGCAAGTAGCACCAGGATCACACCCCAGCTTCGGCGGGCATTGGCGTGACTTCTCTGGTCAAAATGCCCGTGATGGCGTGTGCGGCCATTCTGAAAATCCTTGTCTATCAGTTCCATTTTAGTTTTTATTGGTTTAATGATTGTTCCGATGAATTCACCGGTCAAAAATAGCGGCAGGCATGAAGCCATGAATCCGCCTGTCGGCAAACAGGGGAAGAATTGCCGGTGAATGGCGGAGGAAAAATGCTATTCAGTTTTTGACCCAGCGAACTGAACAGCCGAAACTCCATGTCCCTATCGATACCCTAAAGGCAGAGGGCACAAGGCAAAAGACAAAAATTAGTAAGAAGGCAGAAGTAACAGGGAAGAAGTTGGTATGACTGCCCCCGGACTTCAGTCCGGGGGCAGACGCATCACATCATCACATTAGCACGCCATAACATCATCACATCAGCATATTCTTCTCGTCACGCGACACGCGTCACATCCGGTATCTCACTAGTATTTGCCCGTACTGATTGTACTCATTCGATGCACCTACAACATTGCCATCCTGATCGGTCAATGTTATCTGAGTTGTATAGGTAATGCCATGATTGTACCGAAGGCCGATATCAACATGGTCGCTGATTCGGTAGTTCACTCCGATTACCCCTGAAAGCTCCAAGCGGTTATTGTACCAGTCGGTGTTGTTATATACCTCGCCTCTCAGTACGTCATACCCGTTGATCAGGTAGCTCAATTCGGGACCAACAGAGACAAACAACTTATCGAAAAGGAAGCATTCAAGCAATACAGGCATCTGGAAACAGTTCTCCCGCATCTGAAATTTCCCGACCGAAGGTTCGTAAACCGTGCTCCCCTTTTGGATAAATCCGGGTTCGAGTGAAATCCCGAATTTTTCAGAGATCCTGTAACCCAGATACGCGTTCACATTAAAGGCCATCATGGGAGCATAAGTCCTCACGGCTCCCATCACAGCCCGGTTGGTCCCATGAGTTTCCGCCACATCGAATCCGGCAGTCACTCCGAAACGCAGATTCTGGGTATAACCGGCCAATCCAATGGCCAACATCAGCCCAAAGACAAGAAAGATTTTTTTGGTGCTCATGGTTTGTTGGTTTTATAACCTTATAACGGGAACCGGGAGATGATATTGTACACGGGATTAGGCTTTGCAGGGCAGGAGGGCAAGAGGGCAGGAAGGCAGGAAGGAAAGGCTCAGTGCAGAAGGCAAAAGGCAAAAAATAGTAAGAAGGCAGAAGTAACAAGGAAGAAGTTGGTATGACTAACCCCAGACTTCAGTCCGGGGGCAGACGTGTCGGTCAGTGACAGATTGATTGTTTGTAACTTACTTTTTTCCTTCCTTCTACTTTGCCTGGTTACCTGGATTTCTAAAAAAGATGGTTAATGCTAAGGTTTTTTTTGCCTTCGACCTATTATTCTGAGAAAAGGCTCAGGATAGACTGATCATCATTCAATTTAAAACCTTAACCATGAAAAAAAGATTCATTCCCTGGTTAATCGTTGGGATCATCGCAGGCTTGATCATCGGTTATGTCGCCGGCTTGTTCATCAATTTTCCCAGCGTAGATGAAAGCCTGGTATCCGGAACCATAAACAAGGTGGACAAATACCGGAACATCAAAGCTTCAGAAGCGGATATCCAATTGAAAAAGGACCTGGTCAGCGATACGGCTACCTTGAGGAAGTTGAAGAACTACATCACCTTCCATTATCTCGATGCTGTCAAGCTGGACACCGATATACAGCAAGCAATTGCAGCAGCCAATGCAGATGAAGGCATGAGTGCCGTAGGAGCAGAAGAAATGGAGGAATTGAAGAAATACGGGCAGTACCTGGGCAACTCCCGGTTATGCTTCCTGACAACGCTGGGAATCCTTGACGACCCGGACAAAGCCGATCCGTCAGCCATCCGTCATGCACTGAACCAGGTGAATAACGTCATTGCCCAGAAAAATTACCGAAACCGGATCGTCCTGGCTTTTATTGACCGGTGTGAAACGTTTCTGGCTTCCCAAGCTAAAGGTGAATGCCAGGAACTCCGCAAAGTTCATGACATCCTGTCTCTCGACCTGTTTACCACCTCGGGCTTTAGCAACGACAAGATCATGCAGAAGATCCTGAACAAAAAGCAGTTACTGACTAATTACAAAGAGCTTGCCTGGTATGAAAAAACCCGGATCTTACAGGTCGTCGCAGGGGATATCCAACGGGTAGGTACTTTTTTCGATGAAGAAAAGATGCAGGCCTACGACAATGAGCAGTTGAAAGCCCTTGATGCCGAGAAGATAGGCATCATTGCGGATGCCGAACGCATGGGGTATTTTGACTGGGATGCCGAAAAGATGGGATTTGTTGGTGATCTCGAAAAGCTGGGCTTCGTAATGTAACAACAAAGACAAGAGTTGTCAACTTTTTGAAAGACAAGAGTTGTCAACTTTTTGAAAGTTGACAACTCTAAAGTACCAATATCATCTTTCTTATCCTCTTCTCCCCTGATGCTACCTGTACGGAATAACCACCGGAAGGCCATCCAGCCGTTGAGACTTGTACAACACTCAATGATGAAACCTTGAAATTTGAATAGACTATCTGTCCCAGGTAGTTCCTGATTTCAATCCGGTCAACCGCATCTGGAAATTCCCTGAGATCTATATGGATCACGTCCGCAGCAGGATTTGGATAGATGGAAATCGTGTTACCGATATCTAAATCATTAATCCCGGAGTTTGCAGACAGAACAAACGGGTGGACAAAAACATTGTTGTTCTCGTCAGATTCGGCAATGCTATTATCAGGATCGATCACGGCTATCAGATAATAGGTCCCAGCAACCAACCTATAAGGCATGTTGAAAGTGTTCTGCAGGATGATATTCGAGTTGCCCGACATGCTATGGGTAGCCGTACGGCCAAGATTAATATCCCGTCCGCTAATATTCTGATCCGTTGAAATGTAGTATTGAACAATCATCCCAATCGCATCAGTTGACCCGTTGTTGGTTACATCGGTAGTCATCAATACTAGTGTGCCGCAATAAATTATCGGTGGTGACAAGGTTATGCCGGTAATCACCACATCAGGCTTACTCAAAACGGCAATGCTGACCACATTGGAACCCGTTGATTCACCGACCGGATTACTATATAATGTAGTCAAGTAATAGGAATAAGTTCCGACGGATAGACCAGCATCTCTAAAGGTCAGAGCGGAAGGATCGCTTACGTTAGCGATTGCCACTTGGTTCCTGTATACGCGATAGCCGGCATTAACTGCAGTGGTGGTCACCGGCAAACTCCAGTTCAGAATGACATCCTGATCATCCAGAGAGGCGGTTAAATCCTGTGGCGGCTTAAAAGGATCCTCGGTCGACACAGTAAAATCAACTGAGTAGGTACTGGTCGAAGTACCATTTGCAGCGGTTACAACAATAAGAGTGGTACCGGGCAGGTTTAGGGTCGGAATGATGGTTTTTGTTGCACCTTCGTTGGTTGTCCTTGCCGTTACTGTTGGAACCGTTATGGTTCCGAATGGCAATTCGATATAATAATCCAAAATGGATGGACTAAAGTTTTCGATAGTAGTGCCATCGACTTTTAAATCGCTCAGGGTGGCATCTGACGAAGCTGTCGGAATCGCTGTCACAGAAACGTTTACGGTTCTGTCATTGGATTCGATAGTCAACGTTCCCGTATCTTCTTGACTTCCCACCTTGCTCCAGTCAACTGTGACGACGACCTCCTGACCGTTGCCGGAACCGATAGAAAAAGGAGTGTCCGGATTTTGAGCCGACAACCATTCCCGGTTTGCAGTAATGGAAGTTATCGATAAATCGCCCATTCCGATATTAGAGATCATAAACTCATTACCGGAGGTCAGGTAGTCGGTATAGACTCCTGAGCCCGAATATGCATACCAGCCAAAATGAATGTCATCGGTTACATCATCATAAGCAATCCTGAAATAGCCATTGTCTCCCCACGATGTACCCCAGCTGTTTTTCACCTTAAAGCACTGTAATGCATCGTCATATCCAACCAGAAGGACAATATGACCATTGCTTTCGCTAACAGGACCTCCGCTGTAATCATAGATCCCCGTGGGATTACTGTCGAAAAAATCAGAAAAACCATCAGGTATCAACATCCTGACTACCAACGGCCCTTCCTGCAATTGGGCCTTGATATTATTCACGGTGCCTGCCCCCCACAAAGAAACAGAAGGGACAGTCGTTATCCTTTCCAAAAAAGCCGGGCTGTTACATTTGTCAGAGCAGTTTCCGTTAGTTTCTGAATAGGGATAACAGGATTCCGGGGGTACACCGTTGCTTTGAATATATTGCAACGCAATACGGGGGTAGCCACCTTCCTCACAGGTTCCTCCATACGAGCAACTCAGAACCGTTTGTTCTGACAAATCGTTCTGCTGACCCAGGTTCTCGATTAAAGCAACAGCCGCAAAAACCCAACAGGAACCACAACTGCCCTGATCCTTGACTGGGCTGTCATTGGAACTCCAATCGATGACAGCGGCGCTGGATTTCAGTGTGTAGGTTGGCGGTTGATGAGTGTTCCAGTAAGCCAGGTCGGCGGGTGAGACCCTGCCACCGAGTCTCCGGCCGTTACCGTCCGTGGACGGACCGCTGAGCACGTGATTATCCGGTCGATACACAGGGATTAAACCACCTCCCGGTTGCTGAATGGTCAGGGAGGTAGGCTCAACGGAAATTATCGGTTCGTTCGGAGGAGCAATCACCGTAAAACTTCTCGTATATTCATTGTTGGTCTCATCCGACTCGGAGATCACTCCGGTTGCATCAGTAACGATCCTGACAGTATAAGTACCAACTGAATATTTTCCAAGGTTAAAGTCTTTAACAAAACAGTAATAGTTAGTTGGCAACGGCGGATCCGTATACCAGGTCTGCAATAATACATTATTGACATACAACTGCGTGAAAAATTGGCTTTCGGTTGGATTTCCACGATTGATGACCGCCCAATCAATGAAAAGTTCTTCAGTGGAATAGAGCGGGGAATCATCCGTTTGAGAACCTGTCGAATTGCAAACGACAATTTTATCGGACCATCCAGACGGCTGGTAGGGTGTCAAGTCAGGCAGGTCGGCCCTTGTTACGGTAAAAGTCCGGGTATATTCATTATTCGACTCATCGAATTCAGCGATTACACCGGTCGCATCAGTGATAATCTGAATGGTATGGATTCAGGCTGCCAATTGGCCCAGCGAATAATCAACCACATAGGAATAGTAGCCGGCCGGTAATGGTGGTGCAGAATACCAGTCAGCTTTAAAAACTCCATCCAGGTATAATTGGGTCATGAACTGAACGCTGGTAGCCGCTCCATTGTTAATTACAGCCCAGTCGATGTAAATCTGATCCGTTGGTATCAGCGGGGAATCATCGGTGTTGGTTCCGGTGACCTTTGAAACCACGATTTTATCGGACCAGCCGGATGGCTGATACGGCGTCAAGTCCTGATTGGACGGATCATTGATGGTGATCGTCCTGGAATAGGTGTTATTCGATTCATTGGATTCAGCAATTACGCCGGTTTCATCAGTAATAATCTGAAGGGTATGGCTTCCTGCAGCCAGTTGACCGATGGAATAATCCGTTACGTATGAATAGCTATTATTCGGCAAAGGTGGCGAAGAATACCAGGTGGCCACCTGGACTCCGTCAACATATAAACTGGTAAAGAATTGTACGGCGGTGGCAGTTCCGCTGTTCAGTACCGCCCAGTCGATATAAAGCTGATCGGTTGATAACCACGGAGAATCATCTGTGTTTGTCCCTGTGACTTTGGAAACTACAATTTTATCGGACCAGCCATCAGGTTGATAGGGTGAAAGATCAGGCTGGGTAACGTTTACACCGTTAACGGCCGGCAAATTGAACCTGTTTGTATTAAAAATGTCTGTAATATGGCCTTGAATTACCGGGTTGTACCGGCTACCCGTCAGTGTAAATTGAACCTGTGACGAATCGCCCGGATTGATTGTATTTTCCTGAATATCCTGACCCGTTTTTGTTGTTCCATAACCAACCGTAACAGGCTGTTCGACGAGACCGGATGCCTGCTTTTCCGTTGAAAGGATTTGATTGGATTGGCTTTTAATCCCCTGGCCAAAGCTCTGGGCAATAGGAGCTAAAGCTGCAGCCACAAGCAACAAGGTAGTCTTTTTCATAGTTTAGGTAGGTTATCGATCCACAAATCGACTGGCACCGTTCAATTCGTAGGTCTAGGTTTCCTGTTCATCGAAATTACATTGAAATAGTAGTACGATGTTATCCCTACAAAAAAAAGAGTTGTAAAAAAAAGAGTTGTCAACTTTTTGAAAGTTGACAACTCTATAACCGTAGCGAGGCGGGGAATTGAACCCCGGACCTCATGATTATGAATCATGCGCTCTAACCAGCTGAGCTACCTCGCCATTTTCAGGTGCGCAAATATAGAACAAAAATCCTTTTCTTGGTTTATATCGATTTTTTCTTATATTGCACGATGACCAACAGGGTCTATGCATGCACAGTAAAAGGAAATACGAGCTGGAATACGTGATCAACGCCTCTCCCAAGGTGCTGTTCGCCCGGCTGAGCACCCCGGGCGGATTGTCGGAATGGTTCGCCGACGATGTGAACCTGGAAGGAGGAGTGTTTACATTTTTCTGGGAAAAATCGAGCCTGAAAGCCAACCTGGAATTGCTCAAGGAAAACCGCTCGGTGAGGTTCCACTGGCTGGATGATCCCGACCCTAAAACCTTTTTCGAATTCCGCATCACCCAGGACGACATAACGGGTGATGTCTCCCTCCTGATAACCGATTTTGCCGAGGAGAGTGAAATGGATGATGCCAAAGGGTTATGGGACAAACAGATAACCCAGCTTAAGGCTCAGCTGGGCTCCTGATTTCAAATCAATATATACCTTTATGCCGGGATGAACGTTAATCCTATTGATCATCCCTGATAAAGCTTATCGGACCGAATGAAAAGGCTTGACCGATACATGATCCGCTCGTTCATCGGGCCACTGGTGATGACCTTCGTCCTGGCCATGATCGTCCTGATCCTGCAGTTCGTCTGGAAATGGGTCGATGAGCTGGTGGGGAAAGGCCTCTCCTGGTCGGTGATCTCGGAACTGCTGCTTTATGTATCCACCCGGCTGGTCCCGCTGGCCCTGATCCTGGCTATCCTGCTGGCCTCGATCATGACCTTCGGGAACCTCGGCGAACATTCGGAGCTCAGCGCTCTCAAATCATCGGGGATATCCCTTACCCGTATCATGGCGCCCCTGTTTACCCTGGTCCTGATCCTGACCGCGGCCGCTTTTTATATCTCCAATAACATCATTCCGGAAACCAACAAAAAATTCTTTGCCCTGCTGATCGATATCCGCCAGCAGCGTCCCGAATTCGACATCAAGGAGGGCCAGTTCTACAACGGGCTCGAAGGTTACAGCCTGAAGATCGGGAAGCGGTCGCGCAACGGAAAAATGCTCTATGACCTGATGGTTTACGACCACACCGCAAAAAACGGGAACACGGCAGTCACCCTGGCTGATTCGGGATATATGGTCATCACCGAGGACAAGAAAAACATGTTATTGACCCTCTATCATGGTTACGGATACACCGAAGTGCTGGATACCAACAAGCGGATTGATCCGAACAAAGCCCTGCGCCGCGACCGGTTCCGGATGCAGCAATTTCTCTTCCGGCTGCCCGGGAACGAGCTGGAGCGAACGGATGAGGAGCTTTACAAGGACAATTACCAGGTCAAGACCATGAAAGGCCTCGCCAGGGAATCCCGGATCCTGTACCAGTGCATAGATGACAAGCAGAAAAGGGTGTCCGACGAACTCCTCCAGACTCAATATTTCAGGCTTGCCGACAAGCCGGGAAGCCCGTCGCACGATACCCTGGGCGAACAGCCGGAGAAGATACCGGTCGATGTGCTGGCTGCCATCGACTCGCTGCCCTATGAAAAGAAAGCCTCCGTGCTGGAATATGCCGTCAATCTGGCAAAAACTGCGAAAGGCATTGTTTCTAACAATTATGATATCACCCGGAGCGACCTGAGGTGGGTATACCGCCATATGATCGAATGGCACAGGAAACTGACCCTGTCCATTGCCTGCCTGATCTTTTTCCTCATCGGCGCGCCCCTCGGATCCATTATCCGGAAAGGCGGGCTCGGAACGCCGGTAGTGGTATCGACCCTGTTCTTCATCTTTTATCACATCATCTCCCTGGCAGGCGAGAAATATGCCAGGGCGGGAATCCTGCCGGTATGGCTGGGCATGTGGGGATCCACGGCCCTGCTCCTCCCGCTGGGCATTTTCCTGACGGTGAAATCAACGCGCGATTCATCCATCATGATCGGCGACACCTATACTTTACTGATCCGAAAAATTCTCAGGTTGGGTCGTCGAAAAGGTAACGGCGGGAATGAAGATCCTTCAACTGACCAATAAGGTTCCCTACCCTCCCAGGGACGGCGGAGCGATCGCCAGCCTGGCACTGGCCCAGGGATTGGCCGATGCCGGGCATGATGTGGTCCTGCTGGCCATGAATACCACCAAACATTTTGTACATGTTGTAGAGGCGCATAATAATGCGCCTCTACATACCATACCCACCATTGAAAACATACAGTGGCATATTGTACCGGTTGATACCCGCATCCGGTGGCACAAGGCCCTGGCCAACCTTCTGTTCTCACGCCTTCCATATAATGCCGTTCGCTTCATATCAGAAGCCTACCGCGCCAGACTGATTCACCTCCTTGAAAGCGAAAAATTTGATTTTATTTTGCTGGAGAACCTTTATACTTGCCTCTATCTCGATGATATAGAGTTCTCCTGCAACACTCACGTAATCTTAAGGCCTCACAATATCGAACACGAGATATGGGAACGGACTGCAGGGCTCTCATCGGGACTAAAGAAACTATACCTGAAAATACTGGCCCGGCGAATCAAGCGGTTTGAACTCTCCTGCCTGAACCGCTATGAAGCGCTTGTCCCCATCACTGCCCGCGATGCGGAGCAATTCAACCGGCTGGGCAATACACGGCCCGTCCATGTGCTTCCGCCCGGCATCCAGTTTAAGGAAACCGATCATACCACCGGCTCTCCGGACCAGCCTACCGTGGCACACCTGGGAGCCCTCGACTGGCTCCCGAACCAGGCAGGCATCCGCTGGTTCCTTAACAGCGTCTGGCCCCTGATCGCGGTGGAACGCCCCGATGCCCGATTCTGCCTGGCCGGCCGGAACGTACCTGAAGCTTTCGCAGCCGAGGTCCGGAACAAGGGTACCCTGTTCAGCGGGGAAATCGAGGATGCAGGGGCCTTCATCCGTGAACACCAGGTTTTCATCGTACCCCTTTTCTCAGGCAGCGGTATGCGTGTCAAACTGCTTGACTATATGTCTTTGGGGAAGCCAACCGTCAGCACTACCATCGGGGCTGAGGGCATACCGCTGGAACCCGGCAGGGATTGCCTGGTGGCCGATACGCCGCGTGATTTTGCAGATGCAGTCCTCAGGTTGCTGGGCTCGGAAGCCCTGCGCAAGGAAATCGGGGAAAATGCAATTACATTTGTCAGGGAACAGTACGACAACCGTAAACTGATCAGCAGGTTCACCGGATTTCTTGAAACCGTCAAATGATTGCAATCATTTTATTCTGGCTCTGTGTTGCTGCCGTTTTCCACAGCTATATCCTGTTCCCGGTCCTTCTGAGGTTTTTTGCGCTGTTTCATCGCAGCAAGCAGCCGGCTGATCCGTCCGCCGGGCTTCCGTTTGTCTCGATCCTGCTCGCGGCCTTCAATGAAGAGAACGTCATCGGTGATAAGATCCGGTCGGTCTGCGCCGGCACCTACCCGGCCGGAAAGTATGAGATACTGGTTGGACTGGATGGATGCACTGACGGGACTTTTGAGGTTGCCCGCAAACTGGCGAAAGAATTTTCCTGTATCCGGGCTCTCAATTACCCTGTCAGGGAAGGTAAGCCCAACGTGATCAACAAGCTGGCGGATGAATCCTCCGGATCGATCCTCGTTTTCACGGATGCCAACGTCATGTTTGACGAAGGGACCCTGGAAGCAATCATCAGGCCTTTCTCCGATCCCCGCATTGGCCTGGTGGATACAAGGATGATCAATTTGGGACTTAAGAAAGAAGGTATTTCTTTCCAGGAAAAAGCCTACATATCACGGGAGGTAGGCATCAAAAACCTCGAAAGCCGGCTATGGGGCACCATGATGGGGCCCTTCGGCGGGTGTTTCGCCATCCGCCGGAACCTGTTTGAGCCTATCCCCAGGAATTTTCTGGTCGATGATTTCTTCCTGAACATGAAGGTCCTTGAATCCGGGTTCCGGGCTGTCAATAATCCCGCTGCCCGGGTCTATGAGGATGTTTCCAACGACCTTTTAATCGAATACCGCCGCAAGATCCGCATCGCCACCGGTAACTTCCAGAATCTGGCCCGGTTCAGGAAGCTGCTGTTTTCCCGGTTCCCGGGCCTGTCATTCTGTTTCTGGAGCCACAAGGTGCTCCGCTGGCTGGGACCGGTCTTCCTGCTCGTGGCCCTCATTAGTCTGGGGATCCTGTCTTTCTCTTCCACGTTCTACCTCATTTTGCTGATTGGCTATGCTGCCATTTTCCTGGTGCTACTGCTCGATTATACCCTGAAAAAGCTAAATTTGCACATTCCTTTTCTGCGGTTCGTGACCCATTTCCTGGCCATGAACCTGGCAATGGCAAAAGGAATGTTAGAATATCTGAAAGGGGTAAAAAGCAATGTCTGGCAACCAACCAAGCGACATCAGTAGACAACTCGACAGGATTGAGGATGCGATTGAAGCCACCCGGAACGGGGAGATCATTATTGTTGTCGATGATGAGGACCGGGAGAACGAGGGAGACTTCATTGCCGCGGCACAACTGACGACTGCCAAGACCATCAATTTCATGGCCCGTATAGGCCGGGGATTGATCTGTGCTCCCCTTCCACGCGAGCGCTGCCTGGAGCTGGACCTTCCACCGATGGTGGGTAGGAATACCTCGTTCCATGAAACCGCTTTCACCATTTCGGTTGATCTTCTCGGCCAGGGATGTACTACGGGCATATCCGCCCATGACCGCTCCAAGACTGTGCAGGCGCTGGTGGATCCGAAGTCCAAACCGGAAGATTTTGGCCGGCCGGGGCATATTTTCCCCCTGATGAGCAAAAGCAAGGGGGTCCTCCGGCGGGCCGGGCATACGGAAGCCGTTGTTGACCTGACAAGGCTGGCCGGACTCCGCCCGGGGGGCGTCCTGGTCGAGATCATGAATGATGACGGCTCCATGGCCCGGCTTCCCGAGCTCTTCAGGATTGCCGATCAATTCCAGTTGCGGATCGTTTCCATCAAGGATCTCATATCCTATCGTCTCCAGCAGGAGAGCCTTATTGAAAGAGGCGTCAGGGTAAACCTCCCGACTGCATATGGCAATTTCGACCTCATCCCTTACCTGCAAAAGTCCAACGGCCTTGAACATGTGGCTTTGGTCAAGGGTGAATGGGATCCCGATGAGCCGGTGCTGGTCAGGGTGCATTCTTCCTGCATCACGGGTGATGTTTTCGGATCCTTCCGGTGCGATTGCGGGCCCCAGCTCCACGGTGCCATGCAGATGATCGAACGGGAGGGAGCCGGGGCGCTGATCTACATGAACCAGGAAGGAAGAGGCATCGGATTGTTCAATAAGATGAAAGCCTACAAGCTGCAGGAAGAGGGACAGGATACCGTCGAGGCAAACCTTAACCTGGGATTCGATGAGGACGAGCGGGATTATGGGGTCGGAGCCCAGATTCTCCGCGACCTGGGGATCAAGAAGATCCGCCTGATCACGAATAATCCGCGGAAACGGGCCGGCCTGGAGGGTTATGGCATCCATATCGTACAAAACGTCCCGCTGGAGATCCGGCCGAATGAGCACAATGCATTTTATCTGCAGACAAAGAGGGATAAAATGGGACATTTTCTGCATCTTCATACCGATATTGACCGGCCGAACGACTAAAACCTAAGCATGTCACACCGTACCACGAGGATCGTTTTCATGGGAACGCCTGAATTTGCCGTTCCGTCCCTCGATGCACTGGTGACGGCCGGTTATCCGGTTGTAGGCGTGGTGACCGTTCCGGACAAGCCGGCAGGCCGGGGATTGCAGCTGACCCTGTCGCCAGTGAAACGTTATGCTGAAGACAAGGGGCTTGCTGTTCTCCAGCCCGACGGGCTGACAGATGAATATTTCATTGAAGACCTGGAAGCCCTGAAAGCCGATTTATTCATTGTAGTGGCCTTCAGGATGCTGCCGGAAGTGGTCTGGTCCATGCCCGGGCTTGGCACCATCAATCTTCATGCTTCCCTGCTGCCGAATTACCGGGGTGCGGCACCCATCAATTGGGTGCTGATGAACGGGGAAAGAAAGACCGGTGTGACGACCTTTTTCATCGAAAAGGATATTGATACCGGGAATATCTTAAAACAAAAGGAAGTAGAACTGACCCCCGATACCCTGGCGGGTGAGCTGCATGACACCCTGATGGAACTGGGTGCGGGTCTTTTGCTGGAGACGGTGGATGAAGTGGTGGCAGGCACATTGAAAGCCATTCCGCAATCCCGGCTGATCCGACCGGGAATCGAACTGAGAGCAGCACCCAAACTGACCCGCGAACATGGCCATATCGACTGGAACCGCCCGGCCGGGAAGATCCATGACCAGGTAAGGGGACTGTCTCCTGTTCCCGGAGCCTGGACGCAGTTCCTGACGGATACGGGATACAGTTTTGGGATCAAGATCATCGAGACCGAGGTCGATGCATCCGCCCAGTGGGGTTACCCCGGGGAAGTGGTCTATGAAAAGCCCAACAAGCTCTGGATTCAGACGGGAGCCGGATCCCTCCGGATCAAAAAACTGCAGCAATCCGGGAAAAAGATCATGGTCATTGCCGAATTCCTCCGGGGATTCCGCGAACAGGTCATCAGCGCCGGCTGACCTTCATCCCCCGCAACCAAAGCTCTTCGCCCGGTGCCGGTTCGGTTCCCGGCTTCATCCCGTTCCGCTTGTAAAGCCATTTCAATTTCATTCCGTAGAGCTGCGAAATACCGTACATCGTCTCTCCCGGAGCCACTATATGCGTTGTAAAGCCTGCTTCGGCATGCTTTCGCTTCGGCTGCAGGTAAATAACCTGCCCGGGCCGCACTTCCGTTCCTTTAGGAATCTCATTGTACTTCCTGATTTCCCAGTTAAGCTTCTCATACTTCCCGGTCAGGCTGGCAATATCCTCTCCCGGCCCGACGATGCAATAATCAATCCGGTTCCTTTGGAGGATCCTGGGTTCGGGTCCGGATACCACTCTTTTCCTTTGGGGGATCTTTCCGGTGCGCGAAGCCTGGACCCGTTCGATCTTCAGGGGCATGGAATCCAGCAGGCAGAGGTTGTATTCTTCAATGATCTTGATCAGTTGGGGCGCATACCTGGGATTGGTGGCGTAACCGGCCTTCTTGAGCCCATGGGCCCAGGCCGTGTAATCATTAGGATCAAGCTTGAACAGGTCGGCATAACGCGGCCGATACATCAGGAAATGCGAATGATCGCGGAAGGATTCCTCCACGCTGTCATAATGCCTGAAACAGGTGTTGTCATCATCATCCTGGTAGGTATACCTTTTGCCATCCCAGCCCGTCTGGCACTTGATCCCGAAATGGTTGTTGGCTTTCAGGGCCAGCTCGCTGGTGCCGGCCTGGGATTCCAGGAGGGCCTGGGCCATGGTTATGCTGGCGGGTATCTTGCTGTAATGCATCTCACTGACCGCCATCGCTGAATAGCGGGCGATATAGGACAGGTACATGGAGTCAATTTGCGCGATCAGCCGATTTCCTGCGGTCAGGAGAAAGAGAAACAGAATGGGCAGTCCGGGTGACTTGGGTCTCATGAAGGAAGTACGTTTTTGCGCATTCTAAGATAGCCAATTTTGTCAGCCGGGAAAGAGGCGCTGTTTTTTTGTACTTTTGCGCAAAACAAAACCCATGATATCAAAGGAGATACGCGTCCCTTATACCGAATACAGCAAACCTGATGAGGTTCCGGCGGATATTATGGACCTGATCGGCCTGGCAAAATCCGCCGCGTTAAATGCCTATGCTCCTTACTCGGGCTTTCACGTCGGGGTGGCCATAGAAATGGAAGATGGAAGCCGGTTCGTATCGAACAACCAGGAAAACAAAGCCTATCCTTCGGGCATATGCGCCGAACGGGTGGGAATCTTTTTCGTTCAATCGAACTACCCTGGCCTGCCGGTCAAAAAGATGGTCATTTTGGCCTTGCAGGATGGAGAACTGACGACGGAGCCGGCTTTTCCATGCGGTTCCTGCAGGCAGGTGATGGTCGAGGCACAGGAACGGCAGCCGGCACCTTTCGAGATCTGGATGGCCGGTGAATCGAGAATACTGATGGTACGGTCGGCTGACGACCTTCTGCCGTTAAAATTCATCCTCTGATCATTCCCCTCCGGCAGCCTGCCTGACGAACTCATCCCAGAGCGGATCGGCCGGTGGCTGTGCAATGATCTGGATTTCCGTTTCTTTAACCGGATGTATGAAACGGACCATGCGGGCATGCAGGTGGATGCCCCCGTTTGGATTGGAACGCTCATACCCGTATTTCAGGTCGCCTCGGATGGGTGATCCGATCCGTGACAATTGGGCGCGTATCTGGTGATGCCTTCCGGTTTGAAGGTCAATCTCCAGCAGGTAGTAATTGCTCGTGGAGCCCACCAGCCGGTAATGCAGGCGCGCTTCCCTGGCAGAACCCTTCGGCTGAGGATAGGCAAAGCTTTTATTCTGCGCCGGATCCCTGTGAAGATAATGCACCAGGGAGGCCTCTTCCTCAGGAGGCTTGTTCCGGACTACCGCCCAATAGGTCTTCCTGACCCGGTGATCCTTGAACAATTCGTTCATCCGGCTCAGCGCCTTGCTGGTCCGGGCGAATATCACCACTCCGGTGACCGGCCGGTCGAGCCGGTGCACCACTCCCAGGAAAACCTCTCCCGGTTTGTGATATTTTTCCTTTATATAGGCTTTAACCCGGTCCCCCAGGACTTCGTCGCCCGTGGCATCCGGCTGAACCAGGTCGGAGACCTGCTTGTTCACGACAATCAGGTGGTTGTCTTCGTACAGTATTTCCATATACCCTGTGCCCTTGTGCCCTAATACTGTTCCTTTTCGCTCGGGAACCTTCCGCTCTTGACATCTTCGGTATAGGTTGCGACAGCGCGTTTGATCTCGTCATAGAGGTTATGGTAGCGGCGGAGAAACCGGGGTGAAAAATCCTGGGTTATGCCCAGCATGTCGTGCAGGACAAGCACCTGTCCGTCGCAATGCTGCCCGGCGCCTATGCCGATGGTGGGTATCCGGATCGATTGGGTGACCTTCTCGGCCAGCGAGGCCGGTATCTTTTCCAGCACGATCGCGAAGCAACCGGTCTTCTCCAGAACATGGGCATCCCTGACCAGTTTTTCAGCTTCAGAGTTTTCCTGCGCACGAACCACATAGGTCCCGAATTTATGAATGGACTGGGGCGTCAGTCCCAGGTGACCCATCACCGGTATGCCCGCCGACAGGATCCTTTCGACCGATTCAACCACCTCGGCTCCGCCTTCGAGTTTAACACCCCCGGCACCGGTCTCTTTCATGATCCGGATGGCCGACTGGAGGGCTTCCCGGGAATCTCCCTGGTAGGTTCCAAAAGGCAAATCGACGATGACCAGTGCCCGGCTGACGGCCCTCACGACCGAAGCGCCATGATAGATCATTTGGTCCAGCGTGATCGGCAGGGTCGTTTCGTGGCCTGCCATTACATTGGACGCCGAATCCCCGACCAGGATCACATCCAGTCCCGAGTTGTCAAGGATGCGTGCTATGCTGTAATCGTAAGCAGTTAGCATGGCGATTTTTTCCTTCCTGGCTTTCATTTCCCGGAGGACATGGGTGGTCACCCTTTTTATCTGCTGCTGCGCTGACATCTTCTGCGAATGATTTGTTGGATGAATTGGCTACTTTTATCCCGTAAAGGTATGATTAATTGACGACCCGTAAGAGCATACTCATTCTCACCCTGTTGCCGGTCCTGGCCTCTTGCGGTACAGACCTTGACATGCTGGCTCCTTACCAGGACATCCCTGTGGTCTATTGCATACTTAATCCGACAGACCCGGTCCAGTATCTCCGTCTTGAAAAGTCATTCGTGGGTAAAGGCGATGCCTATGAGATGGCCAGGCAGGAAGACTCGGTATATTACCCGGATGCTGTTGTCAAATTGGAAAGGTGGGCAGACGGGGAACGGAAGGAACAGTTCCTGATGGAGAAAACAGAGCTGCCGCCCCGCGACAGCGGCATTTTTCTGTCGGAACCCAATTATGTTTACCTGACCGATTCCGTATTGGACAAGGGCGGCGAGTACAGGCTCAGTATCAGCATCCCCTCAACCGGTGCTGAACTCAGTGCCGTAACGCAGGTGGTGAATGAATTCCGGGCCATCCGTCCGGAAGCCTATAAGAAGAACCTTGCATTTTCCAGCTATGACAATTATGAAACGGTTGAATGGGTAACCGCGCCCTATACCCGGATCTACCACCTGGCCATCCGGTTTCACTACCTGGAGGTGTCCGGGAACGATACGGCGTTTAAAGCCATAGACTGGAGCATTGCTCATTATGTCAGTGAATACGGGAACGGAGGAGAAACTATCACGTCCGAGATCCTGCACCGCAATTTCTATAAATGGGTAGCCAACCATATTCAACCGCCAACCGGCAACATGATCCGCCTGGCCAATAAAAAAGCCCTGGATTTCATATTCACTGTCGGCGGAGAAGAGCTTTACACCTATATGCAGATCTACGGAGAGGATTCCGGTATCCTGAAAGAAAAGCCGGTTTACACGAACATCGTCAACGGAATAGGGATCTTTTCATCCCGGTTCCGGCAATCCATTGACGGCAAGTCCCTATCAGACGCTTCCATCGATTCCCTTGCCTACGGGATCTATACCAGGGATCTTGCGTTCGGCGACAGTTTCAACGATTACTACATACATTAGCCTGGCTGTCATCCTGTCGTTTTGTCACGATCCTTCTCTTGGCACAATGCTTGAGAATGAGAGCTAATTATTATTACTGTTAACCCGGAATTATGAGCAAAATAATCGGAATTGACCTGGGAACCACCAACTCCTGCGTTTCAGTGATGGAAGGCAATGAACCGGTGGTCATACCCAATAGTGAAGGCAAGCGTACCACGCCGTCAGTCGTGGCTTTTATTGAGAATAATGAAAGAAAAGTGGGCGATCCGGCCAAACGGCAGGCGATCACCAATGCCCGGAAAACCGTCTATTCGATCAAGCGGCTGATGGGGGAAAAATATTCCAATCTCGGCAAGGAGATCAAGCGGGTCCCATACCCGGTACAGCAAGGCGATAATGACACCCCCAGGATTGTGATTGATGACCGGAAATATTCTCCTCAGGAAATTTCGGCCATGGTGCTTCAGAAGATGAAGAAGACCGCGGAGGATTTCCTCGGTCAGGAAGTGATCGAAGCAGTTATCACCGTCCCGGCCTATTTCAATGATTCGCAGCGGCAGGCAACCAAGGAGGCCGGCGAGATTGCCGGGCTGAAAGTGAAAAGGATCATCAACGAACCGACAGCCGCCGCCCTTGCCTATGGACTTGACAAAAAAGGGAAAGACATGACAGTCGCCGTTTTCGACCTGGGTGGCGGTACTTTCGATATCTCCATCCTGGAGCTGGGAGGCGGGGTTTTTGAAGTTAAATCGACGAATGGCGATACCCACCTGGGTGGCGATGATTTCGACCAGATGGTGATCGACTGGCTGGCTGAAGAGTTCCTCAAGGATGAAGGTCTGGATCTCAGAAAGGACCCGATGGCCCTGCAGCGCTTGAAAGAGGCAGCCGAAAAAGCCAAGATCGAGCTGTCGAGCTCAACCACAACCGAGATCAACCTCCCCTACATCATGCCGGTAAACGGTATACCCAAGCACCTGGTCAGGCAGCTTACACGGGCTAAGTTTGAGCAACTGAACGACAAGCTGATTCAATCGACCATCGAGCCTTGCCGCAAGGCCTTGAAGGATGCAGGTATTACAATCTCCCAGGTTGATGAAGTCATCCTCGTAGGGGGATCCACCCGCATACCGATGGTTCAAAAGATTGTCGAGGATTTCTTTGGCAAGGTTCCTTCCAAAGGGGTCAACCCGGATGAGGTCGTGGCCATCGGCGCGGCCATCCAGGGCGGCGTTCTGAGCGGTGATGTCAAGGACATCCTGCTGCTCGATGTAACCCCGCTCTCGCTGGGAATCGAAACCCTCGGGGGAGTTTTCACCCGACTGATCGAATCCAATACCACCATTCCCACCAAGAAAACGGAAATATTCACCACGGCCGCTGACAGCCAGCCGTCGGTCGAGATACACGTGCTTCAGGGCGAACGCCCCATGGCAACCCAGAACCGGACCATCGGCCGCTTCCACCTCGACGGGCTGCCGCCGGCACCACGCGGGATACCTCAGATCGAAGTGACCTTTGATATCGATGCCAACGGGATCCTGCATGTGACTGCCAAGGACAAAGGCACCGGCCGTGAACAGAAAATCAGGATTGAAGCCTCTTCAGGCCTAACCGAGGAGGAGATCAACCGGATGAAGGAGGAGGCACAGCGTTTCGCCGACGAGGATAAACGCCAGCGTGAAAAAGTTGATAAACTGAATGCCGCTGACAGCCTGATTTTCCAGACGGAAAAGCAATTGAAGGAGTTCGGCGACAAGCTGCCCTCTGACAAGAAGGTCAAGATCGAAGACGCGCTTGCCAGGTTGAAGGAAGCTCATAAGAACCAGGATATCGATTCGATCGATAAAGCATCAGCCGAACTGAACCAGGTTTTCCAGGCTGCTTCCGAAGACCTTTACCGCCAGAGCCAACAAGCCGGCCCACAGGCCGGGGGACCCCAGCCAAGGCCGGATTCAGATGCGGGCGGTGCTAAAGGCAAGGACCAGGAAGTGACCGATGTTGACTTTGAAGAGGTGAAATAACCGCACCGGGCCGTCACGGTCAACCCATCCGCAGGGATTCAATTATATTAACAGACTGAAGGGGTTGTGTTCCAAAAAAGCGCAACCCTTCGTATTTTTGCAGGAAAGCCACTGAAATGCAACGCCTCATCCTGATCATCCTGCTTTCGGCCGGTCTGGGGCTTCAGGCTCAGGTCGACACGCTGAACCAACTCGATTCGCTGGGCAGGAAAACCGGGCACTGGATCTATTTTGGCGCCGATGGAATGAAAATCTATGACGGCGTTTTTGCCGGCGGACACCCGGTCGGGCGTTTTACCCGGTTTCACCCGAACGGAACGGAAAGTGCCGTTTTGCTGTATGATTCCACCGGAACACGCGTGGATGCACGTCTTTTTGATCCCCAGGGAAGGCTGAGGGCTTCAGGCATCTATATCAACCAGAGAAAGGAAGGCTTATGGGAGTTCCTCTCGGAAAGGAACCTGCCGGTTTTCAGGATCACTTACCAGAATGGATTACTTCACGGCGATGCCTGGAGGTTTGATGTCGAAGGAAAACCGGTTGAGAAAACACAATGGAAGTATCATGTCCTGGATGGCGTTCAAATCCTTTTTGCCCCTGAGGGTTACGTCAGGGCAACCATCCAGTACCGCGACGGAAAAATGACCGGGCTTTATAAGATCCTTCTTCCCGACGGATCGCCGGAAGTGACGGGGCAATATGCCGACGGTTTGAAAGATGGAGAATGGACCTACTGCAAGCCTGACGGAACGGTTGATTACCGCCTGAATTTCAGAAAAGGAAAGTTGCTGAACCCGGAGATCCTGAACGCACGCCAGCGTGAAGCATTTGAAAGATACGAAAGGAACCAGGGACTTCTTAAAGACCCCAAAGATTTTATCACTCATCCTGAAGATTTGATCAACCGCTAATCGTATCTTTATCGTCTGGCCGAACCACTCAAGCATGAGGACTCTTTTCATTTTCGTTGCTTCAATCCTGGCGGTATTTCAACTGGCCGCCCAGACGGCTCCGGGCAAATACTGGATCCAGTTTACCGACAAGAACCCATCGGCCTTCTCCATTGACCGTCCGGGGGAGTTCCTTTCAGTCCGCGCGCTGGAACGGAGGGAACGTTATGATATCCCGGTCACCGAACAAGATCTTCCCGTAGCCCGGCCCTATATGGACTCCTTGGTTTCAGCCGGGGCTGTTCTGCTGAACCGGTCAAAATGGTTCAATGCGGTGACAATCCAGGTTACTGACACCACAGTGCTCGACCGCATCAGGCAATTTCCATTCGTTAGGCAGCTGAAATCGATCAGGACCATCAAATCGGGCTTGTTCATCGAAGATAAATTCGGGATGGAGAATGAATGCCTGCAACTAAACCATTCCGTCACCGACACCACCGAGCTTCGGTATGGCCAGGCTGCCCGGCAGATCGGCATGCTTAACGGTCATGTCCTTCACAACCAGGGATTTCAGGGACAGGGAATGGTTATAGCCGTTCTCGATGGAGGATTTACCAATGTCAATACCAATCACGTCTTTGACACTCTCCGGAACAATAACCAGATACTCGGAACCTGGGACTTCGTCAACAACTGTCCCCTGGCATTTAATGAACACAATCACGGAGCGCAGGTGCTCTCCGTCATG
Organism: uncultured Porphyromonadaceae bacterium; assembly: GCA_964547475.1. Classification (GTDB taxonomy): domain Bacteria; phylum Bacteroidota; class Bacteroidia; order Bacteroidales; family UBA12481; genus UBA12481. Next base: position 7,954 of record CAZJNQ010000020.1, on the reverse strand, counting down.
GGAGGCAACCTGCCCGGGCAGTTGGTGGGTACTGCCCCAAAAGCCTCTTTCTTTTTATTAAGGACTGAAGACGCCGCATCCGAATATCTCATCGAGGAAGACAACTGGGTGGCCGGAGCCGAATGGGCTGACAGCGCCGGTGCCGACCTGATCAACTCTTCACTGGGTTATACCCATTTCGACGATCCATCCACGAATCACAGCTATGAGGATATGGACGGTAACAGCACCCGGATATCCCAGGCTGCTGACATTGCAGCCGCCAAGGGGATGCTGGTTGTGACCAGCGCCGGGAATGAAGGCAGCAGCGCCTGGCATTTCATCTCAGCTCCTGCGGATGCCGACAGCATCCTGACGGTCGGAGCCGTTGACTCTATGGGTAATTACGTTCTGTTTAGTTCAACAGGACCGACCTTCGACGGAAGGATCAAGCCTGATGTCACAGCCCAGGGATCCCTGACAGCGATTGCCGGCAGCGACGGGAACATTTACCGCGGCAGCGGAACTTCCTTCAGCTCACCCGTCATTTGCGGCCTCGTTGCCTGCCTGTGGCAGACCAACCGGTCCCTGCCGCCAATGACCATCATACAAACCTTGCGGGAAAGCGCTTCAATGTCCGCAAACCCTGATTCGCTCTATGGATACGGATTACCGGATTTTGGAAAGGCTCTTTTCCTGCTCCAGGGCATCAATCCTGTCCGTCTCGAGGATGAATCCCTCCTGAGGATCTATCCGAATCCCTTCAGCGAAGCTTTTACTGTTGAATTCTATTCCCATGACAGGCAGGACCTAACTGTTGATTTGCTGACCGTCAACGGTCGTAAACTCCTGTCGGGCACATACCAATCGGGATATACATCCATCAACCGGATGGAGATCGGCCGGTACAGCATCTTCCCGGACGGGATTTACATCCTCCGGATAACAACCGGTAGCGGCGGGCAGTACGTACAGCGTATCGTGAAAGCCTCCCGCTAATGTCCGGCAATGCAAATGACTGACAAGCCCGCCATAACCCTTTTCGACCTGAATAGCCGGATCAGGCAGGTACTGGAATCGGGCATACCGGAAACACTGTGGGTCATTGCCGAGATCGCCGACCTGAGCATCAACTGCAACGGCCACTGCTACCTCGAACTGGTTGAGAAATCTCCCGAAGACGGCAGGATACTCGCCCGGTCGAAAGCTACCATCTGGTCGAATACCCTCAGGATCCTCAAACCCTATTTCGAAACGACCACCGGCCAGGAACTCGTCCCAGGCATAAAGATACTGGTCAGGGTAACGGTTGAATTTCATGAGCTCTATTCTATCAGTTTGAACATCAATGACATTGAGCCTTCCTTCACGATCGGGGAGATGGCCCGGAACCGGATGATGATCATCCGGAAGCTGGAAGATGCAGGCGTGTTCGACATGAACAAGGAGTTGGAAATGCCGCTGGTACCCCAACGCATCGCGGTGATATCTTCAGCGACCGCAGCCGGATACGGTGATTTCCAGGATCAGCTGACTAACAATCCAAACGGTTACGTGTTTTATACCCGCTTGTTTCCGGCGGTCATGCAGGGTGAGGAGACAGTTGCGACTATCCTGTCGGCTCTTGATTCCATTGCCCTATGGCAGGATTTCTTTGATGTGGTGGTAATCATCCGGGGAGGAGGTTCCAAGCTCGACCTGAGCAGCTTCGATCATTTCGACCTGGGCTATTACGTGACCCAGTTCCCGCTTCCGGTCATTACCGGGATCGGGCATGAACAGGATGATACGGTGCTGGACCTGGTCGCCCACACTCGCTGCAAGACGCCTACCGCGGTAGCCGAATACCTGATAGCCAGGATCGGTGAATATGAATACCGGCTGGATACGCTGGCCGGGGACGCGGCCGATTCAGGCAGGGAGTACCTGAATGGCCAGCGGGAGAGGATCAGCCTGGCCCTGCGGTCAGTCAGGCTGACAACCCGCAGCTACAGCGAAAACCAGGGAATGTTCATTGACCAGTTCCACGCCCGGATACGCACCGGCATAAGACAATTTTTTCGCCTCGCCGGGCAGAGGATCGGGAACTTTGCTCAACTGGCCGTTCATTACAATCCGGCAAACCTCTTGAAAAAAGGATATTCGCTGGCTTACAGGGATGGTGAGCTGGTAAAAACGGTACAGCGGCTGAAGGAAGGTGACCGGTTGGTTACGAAATTTACTGACGGTGAATCCCATTCAGATGTGGTTTCTGTAAAATATAAAAATGACCTGTCATGATACTGAGACCCAGGATCCTTTCGACGAGCACCGAAATGGAGGCTATCATCAACGAGGCCCAGGTTTGTCACCTGGCGATGGTTGATGCTGCACAGCCTTACGTGCTGCCGATGAACTTTGCCTTTGAAAACGGGAGGATCTACCTTCATGCCGATACCCACGGATATAAACTCGATATTTTGAGAACCAATCCAAGGGCCTGCATCAATTTCAATACCGGAAATGAGATTTTCCACAGGCACAAGGAAGTAGGCTGCTCCTGGGGCATGAAGTTCAAAAGCGTCAATGCTTTCGGGACCGTGCGGTTCATCGGGGATTATCAGGAAAAATACAGGATCATGCAACTCCTGATGCTGAAATACGCGGGTGAGAAATATGAGTTCAGCGATCCCTCGATCAGGAATGTGGTTGTTATGCAAATGGATATTGACAAGTTAACGGGTAAAGCATATGGCTACTGAAAAACAATCCACCAGCCGGGAGATCAGTTACAGGCAGGCTATCGAGGAAATCGAGCTTATTCTCGGCAAAATTGAAAACCAGGACCTCGATGTCGATGACCTGGGTGAAAAACTCAGGCGTATCAACGACCTGATCCGGATCTGCAAGAAGAAATTATACTCGGCTGAAAAAGAGGTTGAGAAAATCTTGAAGGAGATGGACGGGCAGTGAGCCGATCTGTTCATAATTCCGTCGTCTGGGTTTAAAATGGTGTTTCATGATCTTCAGACTTTTATATCTTTACGCCCAAAATTATCTGACTTAAAATCATCCTGACTAATTGTAACGAAAAACGATGAAAGAAATGAAATGGTTCCGGTTTGTGCTGGCAGGCTTTACGGGTCTGTTCCTTTTGTCTGGCAATGGAGTGTCACAGGACATCAATGAAGCCAAGACGATGTATAATATCGCGCTTCAAACGATGAAAGGCGATCCTGCAGAGGCCATTAAAACACTGCAGATATGTATTGACCTGTGTGACAAGATAGGGGCGCCGGCAGATTCCGTGAAAATGGTGGCCAACTCAAAATTCGCCGAGACCTATTTCAACCTGGGGTATAAGCAGGCCAGCAGCAAAGACCTGATCGCTGCGGAAGCCACATTTAAGACTGCCATCGAATATGGCGAGAAGACCAATAACGCAGAAGTTCTGAAGAGAAGCAATGCCGCCCTGGGCCAGATTTACTACATGCAGGCGGAGACAACCCGCGGGCAAAAAGACCTCGTCAGGGCTCAGGAACTGATCAGCCAATCCCTGGTAAAAGACTCCACGAGCACGAAAGCTTTAATGGTCCAGGCTTACATCTTCCGTGACGGAAACATGGCCGATGAATTTGAGGCCACACTGGCTAAAATCAACCGGTTCGCCAAAAACGGGAATGAGACCAAGATGGCCAATCAGTCCGGTCTGAAATTTTTCCTGGCTGCCGGATCGAAAGCAGTGAACAGTTCGAACTTTGAGGACGGACTGATTGCGTTGGAAAAAGCCCTTAAGTACGACAATGCCAACAAAGACCTCTTTTTCTACCTGTCGAAAGCCTATAATGGTTTGAAGCTATGGGATAAAGCCCTGGAGGCAGCCAACAAGGGAATTGAGCTCGAAGAGGACGTGCCTGAAAAAGAAGCCAAGTTTTGGTTTGAGGTCGGTACGGCCTTCGCGGGGAAGGAAGACAAGACCAATGCCTGCGAATCTTTTAAGAAAGCCATGTATGGTCAGTTCGTTGAACCTGCCAAATACGAGATTGAGGTCGCGCTGAAGTGCGGCAAGTAATGGTGGAGCGTGAAGATGTGTGGATGTGGAGGAGTGAGGAAGTGATAAAGTGATAGTGTGACAGGGTGAAAAAAACAGCCTTCCTGTTTTTCCTTCTGATGGCCTGGATTTCCGGGACCAGGGCACAGGATACCGTTCAACCCGAATACAGGACCGTGGAATTTTACCTGGGCGTTCAGCCCGGGCTCTTACCGGTACCCTTTGACGAATTCGGGCGTTACGCCTTCGACGTTAATGTCGTTCCGCTGACAATCGAATATGCTTTTAACGGCCACTGGGCTTTGCGAATCCATTCGATCTGGGATGTCCAGTTCCGCCCGGAGTTTCCGGCGGTTTTTTCAAAAGCCGGAGTTGAGTTGACTCTACCCTATTACCTTCCTGCCCGGAGCAATGAGATCGGACACAGGGGGCTCTACGCCGGTCCGCTGGTTTCGCCCGTTTACGACAGGCTGAATAATTATTACGAGCTCAGGATCGGAGCTGAAGGCGGATATGCCTTCCTTTTCGGAAATCAATGGAGCCTGGCCTTGGCTGGCCAGGTTGGCCTGAACCTCCAGTTTGACCCCAAGAATCCGTTCATGCGGACAATCCCGTATTCCCTTCCAAGGATCTCTTTCGGGCTCTGGTTCTAAAACCAGATATTGATCCCGCCCAGAAAATGAATTTTTGCCTGGGGAAAATAACCGTCCATCTTGCCACGGTTGCCTTCATAATAATAGCTGTAAATCCAGGCATTGGTTTCGTATTCCTCATTGAAGAGATTATTCACCTGCGCAAACAGGGAAATTTCACGGCACCAGGCAGGATTGAGGTTCCAGGTTAACAACAGGTTACTGATAAAGAAAGGATCCAGGGAACGCGACAGGTCACCCGTATTGTCGATAAACTGCCTTCCGGCGTAACGCCCCTCCAGCGATACATCCAGGTGCGGCAGGATATTCAGGGTTAGTTTCCCGGCTGATGTCAGGGCCGGTGAAAAGGAAAGATCGGTGGTTCCGATGAAGTTTTCGCGTTGGAGACCGGTATCCCAATCATCCACGTACTCGGTGAAATTCAATATCTTGTTGGAACTGACGGTCAGGTTGAAATCCCCCCTGAACCGGGATGACGGTACAAAGCTGTAACTCAGCTCGCATCCTAACCGGTAGCTGTCCGGCACATTCACCATGACCGCAGCCCCAACGTCATTGATCTCACCCGTAAGTACCAGCTGATCGGTATAATCCATCCAATAGACTGTCACTCCCACGAGGGACTTGATCCCTTCGAAGCGATAACCCATTTCCAGGTCCCGGAGTGACTCAGGCTTAATTTCAGTGCCAGGTGCAGCATCGGTAAAATTGCTTCTTTTCGGTTCCCGGTGAGCAATTGAATAACTGGCAAATGAAGTGTGCCCGGGCGCCATCGTCCAGGTCAATCCCGCCTTCGGATTCAGGAACGGGTACTGATGTTCCTGGCCCAGGTCCCTGAGGTCATCATCCAGGCCGGCCAGGGCATAATGGATGTAACGGAACTGTACATCAGCATAAAGGTTTAGGTTTTGGTTGAGGGAATAGTTTACCTTGATAAACTGGTTCAAGTCGGTTTTGTCTCCTTCATTGAAATAGTATTGATAATCAGGTCCGGCCAGAGTCGGGTATTCCGACCAGATCACCCGGCCATAATGATCGCCCAGGTATCGGTTGATCCCTCCCCCAACGGTCAGCTTCACCCTATTCCTGGAGAAATTCAGTGAGTAAACGCCCCCGAAGAAATGGTTATCCAGCCATTTTCTCCTGACCAGGTCGGTTTCCGACAGGGTATCCGTTCCTATAATAACCGGATCGAGACCGTAACCGGCCAGGGATGCCTCCTCACGGTATTGCTCATAATAACCCGATCCGTGGGTGTAGTGAAGTGACAGGTTCACATTCAACCCCGATGAAACCATTCCAGACCAATGGAGTTGGGCGTGCTGTTGCTTGTAGTCGTCAACTTCATCCTTGTATTCATAGGGATTATAGGTCCGGTTGGTTTCCAGCATGGATGAAGGGACGCCTCCCCAGGCTTGGTAGGTCCGCTCATATCCGGAAATCAGGTTGATCCTCAAGATATTTTTTTTCGAGAAATAACCTCCGGACAGGCAACCGGATGTCAGGTCGGCAAAAGCCCGGTCAATATAACCATCCGTATGAATTCCCGTGAGCCTTACATCCACGTTCCAATGCCCGTCGATCAGGCCCGTACCGGTTTTCAGGCTGCTTTTCCAGGTGTTGAATGAACCTCCCCCGAGACTGATTTCCGCAAATGGCTTGTTGCTGACAGCAGTCGTCTGGAGATTGATGTTAGCTCCGAAAGCCGCGGCGCCCTGGCTGGAAGTTCCCACTCCCCGTTGCACCTGGATGTTTTCGGAAGATGAAAGTATGTCCGGCACGTCGACCCAGTAAACCTCATGGGATTCACTGTTATTAAGAGGGATGCCATTGATCGTGACATTGATCCTGGTCGGATCGGTACCCCGGATGCGGATGCCGGTATAGCCCACCCCCAGACCGGCATCCGAAGTGACGGTCACGGAAGGGGTCATGGCAAGCAGATAAGGAACATCCAGGATCATGTTCGACCGGTCGATCTCCTCCCGGGTAATGGTCGAATAGGGTACGGGAGTGTTTTCGCCTGCGCGAAGTGCCCGCACGGTGACCTCCTCTGTCAGTATGGAACGTGGAATCAACTGGATCAACAACGGGATTTCCTGGCCGGGAATGAATGGAACCTCTTTCGGTTCATACCCCAGGTAGGAGACCCTCAGAACCTGGGAGACCGGCTTCAACCCGGCCAGGAAAAAATACCCGTCCTGTCCGGTTGACACTCCCGTTAAAGTGTTCATGACTTGAACATGCGCCCCCGGAAGGGGCTGACCCGATTCATCCAATACTGTCCCGGTTATCGTTAATTGTGCATTTGCGGTCAGTACGATGAAGCAGGATGCCGCCAGCAATGCGATCTTTCTTACCATCGTATCAGTACAATTAAAACCGGCCAATAGTCCCCGTGGCCTTTCTCCCTTCGCCGGCATTACCCGGATCAGGTTCTAAGGGTATGATCTCAGCCCGGTATATTAAGGCACCCCCTTAGAGGACAGAACAAAGATAAGGAAAAAGGTAAAAGGAAAAAGTAAAAAGTAAAGTAACCGCCGGTGGCGTAGCCGACCGGCGGATCATGCGGTGGCGTAGCCGACCGGCGGATCATGCGGTGGCACAGCCGACCGGCGGATCATGCGGTGGCGTAGCCGACCGGCGGATCATGCGGTGGCGTAGCCGACCGGCGGATCATGCGGTGGCGCAGCCGACCGGCGGATCATCCGGTGGCGTAGCCGACCGGCGGATCATCCAGTGGCGTAGCCGACCGGCGGATCATCCGGTGATCCCCAAAAAAAAGCCGACCAGAGAAGAGCTTCCCCGGCCGGCTAAACCCAAACCAAACAAACCAAAATCGCTTTTCTAGTCCAAATCTACTTTTAACAGTTCATAAAATGCCTTAATCAATGACTCTTTCGGCATGGCACCTTTGGCCATGGCCGGCTGGCCTTCTATCGGAATGAACAGTAGGGACGGTATGCTCTGAATCATAAACATGGATGCAAGTTCCCTCTGCTGTTCCGTGTCAACTTTATAGATATCAACCTTCCCCTTATAGTCTTCCGCCAGCTCTTCCAGGACCGGCGCAACCATTTTGCAGGGTCCGCACCAGTCGGCGTAAAAATCAATCAGAGCAGGTAATTTTCCTTCAAATTTCCACTCCTTGTTCGATTCGTAATTGAATACTTTAGTCTTGAAACTATTTATATCGAGATGTTCAAGTGCCATTCTCTTCCTTCCCCTTTTCTAAGATAAGACAATTCTTTCTTAAAACAAAATTAAAATATAATTCTCTGCAAACTTAGAT
>CAZJNQ010000019.1:10896-42673 GCA_964547475.1 uncultured Porphyromonadaceae bacterium | reverse complement strand
AGATTAAGGTATAGATGCTTATTTATTGATATAAATTTCACAATAAATCCGTTTTAATCTGGCAAAGCCATGGGAGAGCATGAACGAATCGGGATAATTTTTTGTGATCCCCCGACAGAAACCCATCCTGTAGATTTATCGGACCTGGTTTATTTTCTGCGTACCCAACTGAAGATTCCGGTAATCATTGAACAATCGCGCTACCTGTTTTCGGATTACCATGTTCTTATGGAGACGTTGAAACTGCACCGGGTGACATCGGTCATTCTGACAGGAAGTCATCCGGAGCGCTTTAGGAATATCGTCAGGACGGTCATGAAAGACCTGGGCCAATCGACTGAATCGGTTCTGGTGGCTGATTGTGGCGATATCGGGAGTTTATATGAGTACCGGAAGCAGGAAGTGCGTGACCTGATCACAAAAGTTTACGAAAAGATCATTAACAAGAAGCTGCCTTCAGGCAATATTAATCAGAACACCCTGGTTATCGGGGCTGGAATCGCGGGGATCCAGGCGTCCCTGGAACTGGCCAACGCCGGCCTGAAAGTCTTCCTGGTTGAGAAATCGGGAACCATAGGTGGCCATATGGCCATGTTTGACAAGACCTTTCCGACGCTCGACTGTGCGGCATGCATCCTGACCCCCAAGATGGTTGAGGTAGGACAGCACCCCCTGATAGAGATAATAACCTGTTCTGAGGTCACTTCGGTGGAAGGTTCGCCAGGTAATTATAAAGTCGGGATCCATTGCAGGGCCAGGTATGTTGACATAAAAAAATGCATCGGCTGCGGAACCTGTGCGGAAAAGTGTCCCTCATTGGCGCCAAGTGAATTTGACCAGGGCACGACGATGCGGAAGTCAATCTACATACCGTTTCCTCAAGCCGTTCCGAACAAGTACCTGATCGATCCCGGATCCTGCCGGTTTATCCAGGAAAGCAAATGCGGGGTATGTGCCAAGGTCTGCCCCGTTCCGGATTGCATCAACCTTTACGAGATGGACAAGGAGAGAGAGATCGAGGTAGGGAATATCATAGTAGCGACCGGGTTTAAAGTTTTCGATGCCACGAGGATCGAACGGTTCGGATACGGAAAATTCCCGGCGGTGCTGACTTCCCTCGAGTTCGAAAGGATCATCAATGCGGCAGGCCCGACGGGTGGAGAGATCACTTTCAGGACGACAGACAAGAAAGGTAACAAGGTTTTCCTGAAAGACACTCCGGCGCCGAAATCGATCGGTATCATTCATTGCATCGGCAGCCGCGATGAGAACTACAATGCCTATTGTTCAAAGGTTTGTTGCATGTACTCGTTGAAACTGGCCCACCTGGTAAAGGAAAAGATCCATAATGCCGCAGTCTATGAGTACTTTATTGACATGCGTTCATTTGGCAAGGGCTATGAAGAATTCTATAACCGGATCCTGGACGAAGGTATTCACATGATCCGGGGAAAAACGGCGAAGGTCGAGGAGAAAGACGGACATCTCCGTTTAAGGACGGAAGACATTATCAACGGCCGGATCCTCGAACAGGACCTTGATATGGTCATCCTGGCGGTCGGGCTGGAACCTGCATCCGGCCAGACGGCTTTCGCCAAAACTCTCGGGATAGAGACGGATGAATATGGCTGGTTCCGGTCAGCCGATCCGCTGATCGATGTCGTGTCGACTAACCTGCCGGGCATCTGGGTAGCAGGTACCTGCCAGGGTCCGAAAGACATCCCGGACACCGTCGCACAGGCTTCAGCGGCCGCTGCTGGCGTGATCCAGAGTGTCATGAGCGGGCAACTGATTTATAGTGAAGAATTTCCATTGACTTACAAGATTAAATAAACTGTATCATGCCGGAAAGGATAAATCCTGATTTCAGGTCGGAACTCAGGCATTACGGACTGGGTCCATGGAACGAATGTTATCATTGCGGGGGTTGCACGGCAACCTGCCCACTCGCCGAGGACAACAGCCTCTTCCCACGCCGGGGTATCCGGCTCGCACAGATGGGACTGGAGAAATCGCTGGTTGCCAGTGTTGATCCCTGGCTCTGCTATTATTGCGGAGACTGCTCCAAAACCTGCCCGCGCGGAGCCAATCCGGGAGAATTGATGATGATTTTGCGCAGGTACCTGACTTCCCGGTACGACTGGACCGGTGTTTCACGGCTGTTTTACCGAAAGAAATTATTGGAGATCCTGGCAATTCTGGTCATGGCTGCCGGTGTGATTATCTCTTTCCTGGTGCTCCTCTCGCCAGCTCCCGGACTGACGACCAATCCCGAGGCCTTTATCAATCAGCAGGGCGGCGTGATGATCAACAGCCTGTCAGGGACAGCCGTTGGGCATGAGTTTGTCAAAATGATCGAATATGGTGATCTCGCGATGGCCGCCATTGTCGCTTTTCTGCTGATCAGCAACATCCTTCACATGTTTTACCGGGTCATCCTGTCAGACAGGACCCTGCATATTCCGATCTTTGCCTATGCCACGGAACTTTGGCAACTGATCTTCAATTTTGCCACGCAGGCCCGGTTCTCAAAATGCGAAAGCAAAACCTACTGGATCGGCCACTTGTGGCTGATGACCGGTTACACGATCATGTTTATCGTCATCGTCGGTTTCCTTTCGAAGTTTCAGATTGAGGAGATCGTGCCCTGGTACAACTGGCAGCGGATCCTTGGGTACTATGCCACCGTCGGACTATTGCTTTTCATCACGTATACCATTGTCGGACGGATCCGGAAAAAGGAAGCCAAGATGCAGTTCTCCCATCCGTCGGACTGGATGTTTTTGATTTTGTTGTTATTGACGACCATCACCGGCATCCTGGTACATTTTTTCAGGATCACCGGCTTGCCCGCAGCGACCTATTATACTTATGCATTACATCTGGCGGTCCTGGTACCCATGATCGTGATTGAAGTCCCGTTCTCCAAATGGTCTCATCTGGCTTACAGGCCATTTGCCATTTATTTTGACCGGCTCAGGAAAGCGGGATTGAAAAAGCAACCGGAACCCGGCATTGTCAGCATCATTTCATAATTGACACCATGGAAGAAATCAGAATAGGAGTTTATGTCTGCTGGTGCGGAACCAACATCGCAAAGAATGTCGATGTCGAAAGGGTCACAGCCGAAGTGCAAAACGTTCCCGGTGTCGTGATCGCGAAAAATTACAAGTACATGTGCTCCGATCCCGGCCAGGATCTGATCGTGAATGACATTGGGGAGCACAAGTTGAACCGGATCGTCGTAGCCGCCTGTTCACCGCGGATTCACGAACCGACCTTCAGGAAAGCCCTGGAGAAAGCCGGTTTGAATGCCTACCTGTTTCAGATGGCGAATATCCGTGAACAGGTTTCCTGGGTCCATGATGATCGTGAGCAAGCCACTCAGAAGGCCCTGGCACTGGTCATGGGAGCCGTCAAACGGGTCAAATGGCAGGAGGCACTTAGTAAAAAGGTTGTCAAGATCCACCCTGCCACGCTGGTGATAGGCGGAGGCATAGCCGGTTTGGCGGCAGCCCGTGAGATTGCCCGGGCCGACAAACCGGTTTTCCTGGTAGAAAGGGATAAACAGCTGGGCGGAATCATGGCCCGGATCGATCAAACCTTTCAAACCATGAATTCAGCGTCGAAGTTTATCAACCCGATGATCGAGGAATTAACGACTCATCCGGAGGTCCAGATTTTCCTGAATTCCGAAGTTCAGTCGATTTCAGGCTATGTGGGCAATTTCAAGGCCGTGATAAACCACAGGGAATCCCAATCCGAGGTGGAATTCGGCAACATCATTGTGGCAACCGGACTCAAGCCGTTCAAGCCCACTCCACTGGCCAACTACGGTTATGAAAGGCTGCCTGATGTCATAACGAGCCTGGAATTCGAGGAGATGCTCCGGAGCGGGCACATCCGCCTGAAGAACAGGAAGGAACCCAGGCATGTTGCGATCATCCACTGCGTCGGAAGCCGGTCATCGGATTATCTTCCTTATTGTTCACGCACCTGCTGCAGGACTGCGTTGAAGTTTGCCAACCAGATAAAGGATCAGCTGCCAGCGGCCAAAGTTTACGAGCTCTACACCGATATGAGGGCAATGGGTAACGGAGCCGAGGAACTTTACCTGAAGACGGCAAGCAGGGGAGTCCTGTTCCTGATGTACGATCCTTCTGCCCGGCTGCCCTTTATCCTGAAAAACGAAAACCGGAAAGAAAGCAGTCTCATCATAGAAACCAGGGAAATGCTGAGCGGAAAAATGATCGAAGTGCCAGCTGATCTGGTCGTCCTGATGACCGGAATGGAATCCCACGAATCTGCTAAAAAGCTGGGCCATGCTGCAGGGATAAGTGTCGACAGCAACGGGTTTTACATCGAGAAGCACCCCAAGCTGGATCCCGTCGCCACTACCACCGATGGTGTGTTTGTAGTAGGTAATTGCCAGGCTCCCAAGGAAATCAATGACTCAGTTTCACAAGCCAAAGCGGCAGCGGCAAGGGTGCTGGGGATGATCAATAACGGAACCGTCGAGGTTGAGGTCATCACTTCGCACGTCAACGAACTGATCTGTTGCGGATGCCAGACCTGTGTCAAGGTCTGCCCTTACGGAGCCATTGAATTCCAGAAGGAAAAACACGTATCATCCGTCAACGAGGTGATCTGTAAGGGATGCGGAACCTGCACCACATCCTGCCCGACAGGCGCAATTCAAAGCAGGCACTTTACCGAGGAGCAGATCCTGTCGCAAATTGAAGGTGTCATGGTTTAATCATTCAATTGAATAAGATGGAATTTGAACCGAAAATTGTGGCTTTTCTCTGCAACTGGTGCTCCTACACAGGAGCCGATCTTGCAGGTACGAGCCGGATGAAATATCCTCCGAACGTGAGGATCATCAGGATCATGTGTTCAGGCCGGATCTGCCCGACCTTTGTCTTCAAGGCTTTTCGTGAAGGGGCCGATGGGGTGATGCTGTGCGGTTGCCATCCCGGTGACTGCCATTATCATGAAGGCAATTACAAATGCCTTCGGAGGTTCAAATTGATCCAGAAGTACATCCGGCAAATGGGAATTGAAGAAGAACGCCTGAGATTGGCCTGGATCAGCGCCAGCGAAGGCAAGCAGTTTGCCGAACTGGTTGCGGAGATGACCGATGTCGTGCGTCGTCACGGACCCTCCCTGATCAAGAACCAGATTGAATTGTTCGTTTAAAATGCTGAACATGGAACAGGAATCAAAGCCCAAATTAAAACTGGCCGTTTACTGGGGAGCAGGATGCGGCGGATGTTGCGTGTCGGTGCTGGATGTCCACGAAAAACTGCTCGATATTACAGCCCTGGCTGACCTGGTATTCTGGCCGATAGCGCTGGATATCAAATATCAGGATGTGGAGAACATGCCCGACGGGTACATCGATTTAACCCTCTACAACGGAGCTGTCAGGAGCAGTGAAAACAAACACATGGCCGAACTGCTCCGAAGGAAGTCAAAGATACTGGTGGCCTATGGATCATGTGCCCATTTGGGGGGAATACCCGGCCTGATCAATCTGTCGACCCGCAAGGACCTTTTCCGGCGCGTCTATTTTGAGACGGAATCGACCGACAATCCTGATCAGGTAGTACCCCTGATGAGGTTTGAGGCAAAGGAAGGATGTCTCGAATTGCCCGAGTTGTACCATGATGTGAGGGCGCTGAACCAGGTCGTGGATGTCGATTACTATCTTCCGGGATGTCCTCCACAGACCGACAGGCTGGTGGAGGTTTTCATGGCTATCGCATTGAAACATGAGCTGCCGCCCAAAGGATCGGTTGTAGGCGCCTGGGAGAAAACCCAGTGTGAAGAGTGTCTCCGGGAAAAGACAGACAAAAAGATCATCCATGCCTTCAAACGGCCCTGGGAGATTGTGGATGATGGAAAAACGTGCTTCCTCGAACAGGGAGTGATCTGCATGGGACCGGCAACCCGCGGGGGTTGCGGATACCGTTGCATCATGGGGAACGCTCCGTGCCAGGGCTGTTACGGCCCGCCGGCTGATTCACCGGATCCCGGGGCCAGGATGATGTCTGCCATCGGTACCATGATAGATAGCAACGATGAAGCCGAAATAGAACAGATCATCGACAAGATCATTGATCCGGTTGGCACGTTTTACCGGTTCAGCCTGCCTCGTGCCATTATCAGAAAAAAAATATCAGCAATGGATACCATTAATTAGGATGATGCCATGAAAAGAATCACGATAGATCCGATTACGCGGCTGGAAGGTCACGGCAAGATTGAAATATTCCTCACCGAATCGGGGGATGTGGAAAATGTTTATTTCCAGGTTCCGGAGCTCAGGGGCTTTGAAAAGTTTTGTGAAGGCAGGCCGGTTGAGGAGCTTTCAATGATCGTGACGAAAATCTGCGGGGTTTGTCCCGGCTGCCATCACATGGCATCCGGCAAAGCCATTGACGGGGTTTTTGGCCTCACACCTCCGCCGACAGGGCGTAAGATCAGGGAACTTTTTTACATGGCCCATTTTATACACAGTCATATCGCTCATTTTTATGCCCTGGCTGCCCCTGATTTTGTTCTCGGCCCCAACGCCGATCCGGCAGAAAGGAATATTCTCGGGGTCATAGCAAAAGTGGGCAAGGAGGTCGGACTTGAAGTGATCAAGCAAAGAAGACTGGCGCAGGAAATCCAGGCTTCCCTCGGAGGACACCAGACTCACGTGGTTCTGAACATCCCGGGTGGCGTCAGAAAAGGTGTCACGGAAGAACAGCGGGATCAATTCCTAACGATCGGGAAAGGTTTCGTCGATTTTGCCAAATTCAGCCTTCAACTGTTCCGGGATGTGGTTCTCTCCAACAACGATTATGTCAACCTGATCCTCGAAGGTCCGTATAACCTGAAGATCCATTCCATGGGACTGGTTGACAAGAACAACCACGTCAACTTCTATAATGGAAAGGTCAGGGTGGTGGATACGGAAGGGAAAGAACTTTACAAGTACAAGCCGACTGAGTATCTGGATTATGTCAGTGAACGGGTGGAGCCCTGGAGCTACCTGAAATTTCCTTTTCTGAAAAAAATCGGCTGGAAAGGATTCGTTGAAGGCCAGGATTCAGGTGTGTACCATGCAACGCCGCTGTCCAGGTTAAACGTTGCCGATGGGATGGCAACCCCCCTGGCTAACGAGGCTTACCAGGAAATGTACAAGACTTTCGGAGGCAAGCCGGTTCATGCCACTCTCGCCATGCATTGGGCACGGTTGATCGAATTGCTTTATGCGGCAGAGCATTTCAACCAGCTGGTCAAGGATCCGGATATAACCGGCAAGGAACTCCGGGAGATGCCGAAGGAAATTGTAGGTGAAGGGATCGGCATCGTTGAGGCACAGCGGGGAACCCTCACCCATCATTACTGGACCGATTCACGGGGATTGGTCAAGAAGGTGAACATCATAGTGGGTACCACCAATAACCATGCAGCCATCTGCATGTCGCTGAAAAAGGCGGCACAGCACCTAATCCGGTCGGGTGTGTCGGTTGACCAGGGAATCCTGAACCAGATCGAGATGGCTTTTCGTGCCTATGACCCCTGTTTCTCCTGCGCTACCCACAGCCTCCCGGGACAGATGCCCCTCGTCGTGAATTTCAGGGACCCGGAGGGCAAAATCATGCGTTCCGTGAGGAGGGATTAACGATATAACATAACTCTTGTTGTGATATTGGTACTGGGAATCGGGAATGATATTTTGTCAGATGATGGCATCGGACCTGTACTGGTCAGGAACCTTTCCGAAGTGATCCAGGATCCGGACATCCGGTTTGAAACCGCTTCTGCAGGCGGGCTTGACCTGATGGAATTGTTGAGCGGATATGACAAGGTCATCCTCATAGATGCCATTAAAAGCCGCGACGGGATTCCCGGCACGGTTTACTTTCTCCGGCCCGGTAATTTCAGGGAAACGATGCATCTTACCAATCTCCATGATATCAGTTTCCTGACAGCTCTCTCGATGGCTGAACGGCTGGGACTTCCCATGCCTCAAGAAATAACCATCATTGCTGTCGAAATCTTGCAGGACCAGGTATTTTCCGATTCTTTTTCCGAACCGCTGCAAGAAAGATACCCGCAGTTACTCAAGCAAGTAAGCGAGTACCTTATTTCCGAATGGATATATAATGAATGAAAGAAACCGGTTGTCATGAAAGCTTTCACCGCCAGGGGAACCCTGAACATTCCCGTTCCTGAGAAGATCATCAGAAATCATCCTGAGCCCCATACAAAGCCCATTGTGATTGAAAAATGCTACTGCAGCCATGGACATGATCTCATCAACGACAATGTGATTGTCGATGGCCACAAGGGTATACTGTTAAAAGTCAAGTGCGGCCGGAAGACCGGACATATTGCCCTGAGCCCTGTATGCGGGAACAAGACCCGGATCGATCTTCGGATCCATTTAGAGGATGATGCCTTGATGGAATTGTATTGTCCGGCCTGCGGAGAAGCTTTGCCCGTTTACTCCCCGTGTGAATGCAGCGCGAGCCTGGTGGCTCTTTTTCTTGATCAGGAACTGAGTTTCTCAAATTGCATCGGGATATGCAACCGGGTAGGATGCAAACATTCCGTTTTCGTTCTGGAAAACCAGCTCCATACCTGTTCGGGATTTTCCCGGTGGTAATTCATACAAGCAAGTTCAGATTCCGGCGCTTACCGTTTCAACGGTCCGGTCCGTTTTTTTGATCAGTCCCTGCAAAACAGTTCCGGGCCCTACCTCGGCAAACCAGGCTGCTCCACCTGCAATCATGTTCTGAATCGTTTGGGTCCATCGTACCGGGCTGGTTAACTGTGCAATAAGGTTGTTGCGGATGGTTACGGGATCCGTAACAGGAAGCGCAGTGACATTCTGATAAACCGGGCAAACAGGTGTAATGATCGGGGCTTCAGCAATGGCTTTAGCCAGTTCGGCACGGGCGGGTTCCATCAGGGGTGAATGAAAAGCTCCTCCCACCTGCAGTTTGAGCGCACGTTTAGCGCCAAGTTCCTGGAGTTGTTGGATTGCCTTGTCAATCCCTTCAAATGAACCTGATATAACAATCTGGCCGGGACTATTGTAATTGGCAGGGACAACCACTTCAGGAATTTCCGCACATACCCTTTCAACGATCTCATGGTCCATTCCCAGGATGGCGGCCATGGTGGAAGGAGCCATTTCACACGCTTTCTGCATCGCCATGGCACGTCTTGACACCAATGTCAGTCCATCTTCAAAGCTAAGGGCTCCGGCGGCAGTCAGCGCGGAAAACTCTCCCAGACTGTGCCCGGCGACCATGTCCGGACTAAACCGGCCGCCCATCACCTTGGCCAGGATGACGGAATGCAGGAAAATGGCAGGCTGAGTGACGCGGGTCTGCCTCAAATCCTCCTCCGTCCCGGAAAACATGATATCAGCTATTGAAAAATCCAGGAGCCTGTCTGCTGTCCGGAACCATTCGCGGGCGAGATCCGAACGGTCAAACAGTTCTTTTCCCATACCGGAATATTGTGCTCCCTGTCCGGGAAAGACAAATGCCTTCTTCATAGTAATAAGAATTAGTGGTCTATTGATCGATACATGCGGAACCGGTCTGAATCTTAGTGCAGCCTGGCATTGATCAGGTGTATGAACTCCTCACGCGTGGCCGTGCGTAGGAAAGCTCCCGTAAAGTCGGATGTGGTAGTCACCGAGTTTTGTTTCTGGATGCCCCTCATCTGCATGCAGAGGTGCTGAGCTTCAATGACTACTGCGACTCCAAGCGGTTGAAGGGTATCCTGGATGCAGTCACGGATCTGGGTGGTGAGCCGCTCCTGAACCTGCAGCCTCCGGGCGTAGGCTTCCACAACCCTGGCGATCTTGCTCAGACCGGTCACATGCCCATTCGGAATATAAGCCACATGGGCTTTCCCGACAAAGGGCAGCAAGTGGTGCTCACAGAGACTGTATATTTCTATGTTCTTGACCAGGACCATCTGGCGGTAATCTTCATGAAAGGTGGCCGAGCGCAGCATTTCGACCGGATCCAGCCGGTATCCGTGTGTAAAGTACTGCATGGCCTTGGCTACGCGCATGGGTGTTTTCAGGAGACCTTCGCGCCCGGAATCTTCACCGATCAGATCAAGTATCTCCCTGTAATGAGCGGCTATTTCACGGGTCTTTTCATCATTGTAACGCTCGATACGCTCGTAGCCGTTGCCGTTCCCGTCATCGGTATATATTTCCATGGTTTTGGATTCTTTTTTGTCCTCAATTCCAGGGACAAAGAAAGTATAATTTTTGTTCAGAAGAGTTATCTTCGAACTGACAATCTGACCAGGCAAATGAGCGGCCTTATCGTGATACCCACATTGCTTGAGGCTTCATCCCTTATCCGGTCGGCAGGTTTTATCCCGGCCGGAGATGCCAACCTGTATGAACTTCCGGGATCTGGCTGGAAACTTTTCATTCCCGGTTTCGGGACAGTGCCCGTACTGTATAACATGACACGCCACCTGTCCCTCAACCGTTATGACAAAGTTGTCCATGCCGGGATCGCCGGAAGCTATTTTCTTCCGCTTCAACCCGGCGAGGCAGTCCAGGTCACGCGCGACACTTTTGCAGATATCGGAGTTGATTCGGGTGGGGTATTCCGGTGGGTCTTCCATGAGGGATTGTGGGCGCCTGACGAAAAACCGTTCAGGTCCGGATGGCTGGAAGTTCAGGAAGACCCTTCGCTGCATCTCGAATGTGTCAGCGGTATTACGGTAGATCTCATTACCGGCAGCCCTGCACGAAAAGTGCTTATGGAAAAGAAATTTAATCCGCAAACGGAAAGCATGGAAGGGGCCGCAGTCTTTTATGTCTGCAAAATGTTCGATTTACCGGTCATCCAGATCCGGGCCATTTCAAACTATACCGGGATCCGCGACCGGTACAACTGGAAGACGGAAGAAGCGATCGAGGCTTTTACCCAGGTAATAACCCGGATGCTATGAA
Source organism: uncultured Porphyromonadaceae bacterium (assembly GCA_964547475.1). Lineage (GTDB taxonomy): Bacteria > Bacteroidota > Bacteroidia > Bacteroidales > UBA12481 > UBA12481. Next base: position 31,677 of record CAZJNQ010000019.1, on the reverse strand, counting down.
AATCAGGATCGGATTCAGCACCTGCCCCAACGACACGTTTATCTTCGACGCCCTGATCAACGGGAAAATAGCGTCAGAGGGTCTTGAATTTGAACCCTATCTGAGTGATGTCGAGGACCTTAACCTGATGGCATTCCGGGGGGAGATGGATGTTTCCAAGCTTTCCTACCATGCCTGGCTGCATGTTTGGAAAGAGTATGTCATCCTCGACGCCGGGAGCGCCCTAGGGCACGGAAACGGACCGCTTCTGGTGGCCCGCGACAGGAGCCTGGATCCGCAGTACCTGAGCCTGAGAATTGCTATTCCGGGTGAATATACCACGGCTAACCTCCTGCTTAGACTGGCCTACCCGCATATCCTGGAGAAAAAGGTGTTTGTTTTTTCAGATATAGAGCAAGCCATTCTGGAGCAGCAGGTAGATGCCGGGGTGCTGATCCATGAAAACCGGTTCACCTATCAGAGAAAAGGACTGGTCCTTCTACGCGACCTGGGAGAATTCTGGGAACATTACTCCCATACTGCCATTCCCTTGGGCGGTATCATGGCTCACCGGCGTTTACCGGAACCGGTCATGAAGTCTATCAATCACCTGATACGCAAGAGCTTGCAGGTGGCTTTGGATAATCCGGACGGTGCCCTGCCTTACATGAGAAGATACGCGCAGGAGATGGAACCGGATGTGCTGGAAGCTCATGTAAAAGCGTTTGTCACGGAAAATACCCTTGAACTGGGCGAAGAGGGACGCCTGGCTATCCTAAAACTCATTGAAAAATCGCTGGAGGCCGGCCTTATCCAGGAAGAACCGGCCGACATTTTTATCTGATACTGTTCCTAAATGAACAAACGCACGGACTATGAAGCGTATCCCTGGTTTACGCTGAGGTCGCCATTATTATCGGTTTCCACTCTTGACCGGATACCCCGTCGGTTGCCGGATCTTGAACCTTTCCTGCGAGGCATGTATGCCGATCCGCTGGTGCGTGAAGCCATACAGCTTGGGAGTTATGATTTCAGCCGGTTGCTGGAGAAAGTGTTTTCCCGGCAGGTCACAGTCCCGGATCCGGAATTGCAGCTGTCCTTCCTGAGGTATTTAGTCAGGCTCTGTTCCCGTTGTACACCGTTCGGGACCTTTGCCGGCTTTGCCACCGGAATGATAGCGAGCTCAACGGACCTGCAGGTTTCCGATCCGGCATGTCACAGCCTGCATGTCAGGCCCGATATGGAATACCTGATGAGCCTATCGAGGCTTGTTTCCAGTGATCCTGAATATCGCGATCAGCTCCTGTTCACGCCTAATACGAGTCTTTATCCTGTCGGTGCACGCTGGCATTATATCGAGGCCAGGCAGGATAAGGCAGCCAAAGGTAAATTGTATGAAGTAGTTACCGTTGATGATAATGGGATCCTGAGTGGCCTGCTGGATTTTTGCCATCCGGGGAAACGGCTCGAAGAAATCCGTGATTATCTGGAAAAACAGGGATACAACTTATCGGAGACCAGGGAATTCACCGAGTCGCTGGTCAGGTCACAGGTTCTGGTCAGCGAATTGGATCCGGTCCTCTGCGGCCCTGAATACATGCAGTACCTGACCGATAGATTAACCGGTGTGGGTAAGCCAAAACACGCTGTTGACCCGATCCGGCAGATTGAACGTGTCCTGCATGGGATCCGGACTCCCGGGACGCTCCTGTCCGTTCGCGGACAACTTTCTGACCTGGCCCGGATCCCGGGCATTGAATACAGTGAGAACCACCTGATCCAGGCTGATATGAGGCTCGGGTGCAACGCGCTGACTGTGAGCAGGGAACTTTCGAACCAGGTGCTTCTGGGCATCCGCATCGCGAGAGCCCTGTCGGATTCGAACATTCCTGATCCCCTGAAAGGTTTCCGGGAAGCGTTCAGGAGGAGATACGGGGATCGCCGGGTTGAACTGGTCAAGGCGCTGGATCCTGAAACAGGAATCGGGCTCGAAGGCAGCCATGAGAATTACTGGACTGATCCGGTGCCCTGGATTGAAGACCTGAACTGGGGCCAGCGATTCACGCAATCGATACCTGCCATCCCTTCCGGAAATCTTTGGTTAGGGGAGAAGTTTCATGAGGTCCTGGCCAGGCGGGATCTTTACCTGGGCCTGTCGTCCCGGGACCTGCAGTCGCTAAACCTTCATGAAGGCCGCTGGCCGGCTCAGATTTGGGCTCTATCGGAACTTTTCACCGATGCGTCGGGTGAAACGGGCATCCACCTGATCCATGGAGCGGAGGGTAATCCTTCGTTCCTGCTCGGAAGGTTTGGATTCGCCGATCCGGGTGCGACCTTTGAATGGGTTAAGGAGATGATCCGGGATGAACGGAAGGCCAACCCGGATGCCCGGTTTGCCGAAGTGGTTCACCTGCCCGAGGACCGGTCAGGGAATGTCATTCAGAGGCCCTCTTTTTATGATCACGAGATTCCCTACCTTGCCCATTCCGTAAAACCCGAATCGGAAAGAATACCGGTCACTGACCTCATGGTTTCCCTCGCCGGTAACCGGATAATACTCACTTCATATTCCTCAGGACGACCTGTTGAGCCCCGGATGACGAATGCCTACAATCACAATCTTGGAAAGCTTTCATTGTATAAGTTTCTCCACCGTTACCAATTACAGGGAGCCTATGCTGCCTGGCGTCCCGATTGGGGCTTGGCGGGTCGTAACGCCCCCTTCGTCCCCGGAGTCAGGTACAAAAACCTGATCCTCTCGGCTCCGGTTTGGACCTTCCGGCCAGCCGAGCTGAACGTCTGGATCCAGCCGGAAACAGGCGAAGTCAACCTGAATTCACTCATTCTGTGGAAGAACCGGCGGCAAATGCCCGATGAAATGGTCTGGATGTCGGATGACCTGGAGCTTTATTTTAACTGGGAAAATCGGGCCCTTATATTGGCCTTATGGGATGTTATCCATCGCTTAAAAAAGATCCGGGTCAGACCTTTCTATCAATCCAGGTCCCCGGTCCAGGGGCCGGGTGGATCAATGGCCAATCAAATCCTCATTTGTTTCAGGCAGCGATGATTTCTTCTTTCATACATCCACCCGGTGGTGCCTGGCTCTACCTGAAAATCTTTGGTGGTCCGCAAGCCCTCGAGGAGTGGCTGACAGGTTCACTGAGAGATTTCCTCCATGAATGGTTCTCTTCCCGAAGGATCAGCTTGTTCTATTTTATCCGGTTCCTGGACCGTGACTATCATCTGCGGTTGCGGTTGCGATTGACCGATCCGATGAATTCCGCATTCCTCCTGAGCGAGATATCGGCTTCATGCCGTGAAATGCTTGATGAAGAAAGGATCTGGAAGATTGAGGCCGGCACCTATCTGCCGGAAATCGAACGGTATGGCGCAGAACGCATTGAACTGATCGAAGAATGGTTCGGTGAGGATTCGCTCTTTTGGCTGGACACCCTCGCCGAAGACAAGAGCGGAAACGGATCGGATATCTGGAAAAAGTGCATCTGCCGTGCGGATTGGATTCTTGACGGCTTTGGCTTCCCACCGGAGAAAAAACTGACCTTGTTGAGACAGATGAGAAACGGATTGCTGTCGGAATTCGGGATTGACCATCACATGAAAAGCCGCCTTGATGTAAAATACCGCAACTTGTCAAGTGATGTCACAGCCATCCTCAGCCATCAGGATTCGAATACCTTGACCCTGACAGGGAAATACTCCCAGTCGGCTTCAATCCTTGGCAAAATCTCGGAAACCCTGACAAAAACAGCGGATCCAAAAGCATCTGACATCATCTCCGATCTTATTCATATGAGCCTTAACCGGGCTTTCCGGACGCGTCACCGCCTCCAGGAACTGGTGGTTTACGATTTCATGGCCCGCGGGTTTGAATCGTTGCTGGCAAGAATCGCGAAGCGTGACGCATGAAGCGTGAAGCGAAACACTGCTGTCCCTTTGTTTAAACTTTTCAGTGAGCTATTTGTTATTTAGAAAGAATCTAAATAATTAATATAAATAGCAAACAACATGTCATTTAAATTACCTGAATTACCGTACGCCTATGATGCCCTGGAGCCTTTTATTGACGCACGGACCATGGATATACACCATACCCGGCACCATGGAGCTTACACTCAAAACCTGAACAACCTGATTTCAGGCACGGATGCCGAAAACCTGGCAATCGAGCAGATCCTTGCCGATGTTTCAAGATACCCGGCTGGTGTCAGGAACAATGGAGGCGGTTATTACAATCATAACCTGTTTTGGAAGTTGCTCTCCCCACACGGAGGTGGAAAGCCTTCCGGTGAATTACTGAAAGCCATTGAATCGGCTTTCGGGTCTTTTGAAGCATTCAGGGAGAAATTTTCTACGGCTGCCGCTACACGGTTTGGCTCAGGCTGGGCCTGGCTGGTCGTTTCAAAGGGTAAGCTGGCGGTCACTTCCACACCCAACCAGGATAATCCGCTCATGGACATTGCCGACGTGAAAGGCCAACCCATCCTCGGACTTGATGTCTGGGAACATGCCTATTATTTGAATTACCAGAACAGGCGGCAGGAATACATCAACGCCTTCTGGCAAATTGTCAATTGGAAAGAGGTGGAAAAAAGGTATAAAGGGGACAGGTAAGCGGACAAAGTCACTTTTCCTTTTCGAAGGTTATTTGAATCAGGCTCATTCCCAGTCCTCTGGATTTTGGATTCTGGCCAACGATCTTGAAGTGGATCACGTTATCCCCTTCGGTTGCATCGACTGTTCCCAGCAGGACGACCGGACTCTCCTTAAGATCATTGGCATAAAGATCGGCCGGTTCCCCAAGAGGGCTGTCGTGCTGGAACATTTGAATGATGCCCTGTTCGGGTCCCATGATCATCTTGGCCGTCACCCTGTATTTCCCGGCTGAAGGGATGTCAAAAATAAAGGAGACGTGATGAGGTCCGAAAACATCCACCCCGGTTGCCTTCATCGTGAAATTCCGGATGCGTCCGGTTCCCACTTTAGTGGATCCTTTTTCAATGACCGCGTTGGACAGAGACGATGAGTGGATGGGAACATTCCATCCGGGCACGAAAACAATTTTATCGGGATCGGAGATCCTACGGTCGGCAACCTCCGGTAATGACCTGTTCACCGAGGGCTGTTGAGCCGAATAGAAGAATGTCACGGATGTGTAGTCGGTACTTTCAAGGTTCCCTTCCGGACCGTGTTCGATCGTATAATCGATGTTCTGCTTGAAAACATAGGCATCGGGTATCATCCAGCGGTATGCCCCGGTCCGGCTGATGTACTTTTTATAGTCGAGGCAACCGCTGAACGGGAAGGATGCCCGCTCTTCCCATCGGGCAGGGACATCGTACCAACCGCCGTTGAAAGAATCTTCCGATCCGGTTCCGTGAATGCCCATCGAACCATCCATGACAACGATATCGTCTCCTTCAAAAAAAATGGTTCCTCCGGGATTTTTTCCCTGGGCCTGAAGGATAACTCCGATCACATGACCGTTCCCTTCGGTATTCAGGTAGGTGAATGGCTTACCCTCCGTGCATGGATTTTCCCGGTGCCAGTATGCATAGAAATATCCCTCGCCCGGCTGCTTGCCGGTCATCGCATAGTAAATCTCAGCCCGAACCTGTAACGCTATGGGAGTGCTTCTTTCGGAAACCAGCTCGATCCGGGCCGATTCGTTGAAGGGCATGGGCAGGTACACATAGTTCATGTCATCCGATGTACCGACAAACAAGGATTTAACGGCCGGTTCACCGAAGCTGTAACCGAAAAAGTCCCCGACAGGGGAGGAAACTGCCGGTTCGGTTTGGTTATCCCAATAGATATTCAGCACGATGTCACGTTCTTTCCCTGAGAAAACAGATGCGGGCCCGATTTTCAGTCCCACAATCCTTCCTGGTTTCTTTAGACGGAATAATTCGGTTGGAGTGCCCGTTTTCAGTTGTTTGGCGACTTTGCGGTTTTCAACCGGGGTGCCTTCACCGACCAGGTATCCCGTGATATCGGTACCGGCAGAGTTGATAATCTTTCCGGCTTTCTCCATTTTTTTCAGCCATTCATCCGATGGCGGATTCTGGAAAGTCAGGATTGGAGCTTCCTTCGGATAGGTAGCATAATTGATATCATAGAAAGAGAAGACAGGCGCTTTAACTATGATTTTACAGGATTTTCGGTAAGTGAGGGGAACATAGGTGTACCGTCCCCCGACACCGCCTCCCGTGAGGGGCGCAAGGAACGGGAAGTGCTTTCCGTCAACCATATCGGGGATCGGCATGCTGATCCGCGGATGGGCCTCTCCGTCGAAGTAAAACTCGATGATCCCCTCCTGTGGTCCCGGCATGTGTATCCGGTAGATGGCTCCCGGACCTTCCATTTCAGCAATGACGAGGTTATCGCCTTCTTTCCTGATGAAGGAGTAGGTGCCGCTGAATCCATCGTCGTTCCCGCCGGTCCTGTCATAGCTCGAAAACATCCCGGTATAGACCTGGGACCTGATCTGGGGAAGCAGATCCAGCCGTGTCAGCAGATCGATTCCGAAAACGGGTTCAGCAGGCAGAACCTCAGTTGTTTGGGACTGCGCTCCGGCGATCAGCGCAATGGACACGATGGTCAGGCTGAGAATGGATTTCTTGAGTTTCATGGTTTTGGATTCGGATTAACCGGACTAAGGTACTATTCCACGCAGGTTTGTTCTATGACCAACTTGATTTTTCTGATGTGCTCCGGCGTTGTACCGCAGCAACCACCGATTATATTGGCTCCCGCGGCGATCAGGCGAGGAACGAAGGAGGCGGTGATTTCAGGGGTCTCACTGAAAACATTCCGGCCTTCGCACAGGTGGGGCAGGCCTGCATTGGCATGCACCAGGACGGGTATTTCCGTGTCAATCCTGCGGATGGCTTCCACGATCGGGATCATGTTCTCCATTCCGTGGCCGCAGTTGGTCCCGATGATGTCCGCCCCGGCTTCTTTCAGGGCAAGGGTCATCTCTTCCGGCGAAACCCCCATCATAGTCCGGAAGTCTCCCTGCAATGTTTTATCAAAGGTCATGCTGGAAATGACCTCCAGATCCGTATTTTGTTTTGCCGCACTTGTGGCGATCACCACCTCATCGAGGGCAGTCATGGTTTCGATGCAGATGGCATCGGCACCTGCTTCAGCCAGAGCGATGGCCTGTTCCCTGAAGGCTTCGTAGAGTTCTTCTTGGGTTACCTCACCCATCATCAGGATCACTCCCGTCGGTCCCATGGAACCAAGGACAATCCGGTCGGGACCGATCGCCCTGCGGGTAATGCCGACGGCTTTCCGGTTCAGCTCTGTTACCCTGTCCTGCAGGCCATAGTGGATCAGCTTGAACCGGTTGCATCCGAACGTATTGGTTTCCACCGCCTCCGATCCCGCTTCTGCATAGGCCCGGGCAATGGCTTCAACCTTTTCGGGGAAATCGGCATTCCAGGTTTCGGGGCATACGCCCGGTTGCAGGCCGGCTGCCTGCAACATGGTCCCCAGGGCGCCGTCGGAGATAAGGATGCCTCTGTCTTTAAGCCGTTTGATGAGTGAATGTTTCATTTGATCTGGAGGGATAGGAACTGGTGATAAAAGTCGTTCTTGTTCAGGCCGGGTCCCAGGGCGATCAGCTCGGACGGACCCTCATAGTCATTGATCCGGATAATCTCAATCTGGTCAAAGATAGTCTGAATCAGCAGGGTTTCATGGGAACCTGTCCGGATGAATCCTTTTATGCGGTAAAGCCGGGGAGCAGCTTCCCTGAGAAACCGGCTGACTGCCTTTTCATCAAAGGTACGGTTCGAGCGTATCACGCATGAACCGATGTCCGGACGGGCTTCAGATATTGGATTTCGGAAACCGGATGTTGGATGATGGAATTCAAATGTCCGGATTTGGGTATCCGGTTTGGTTTCGACAAGCTCGCCTCCGGCCCGGTTCAGGTATCGGGTGAAGTCAACCGCCTGGGTGGAGCCAAAGGTGGTCTCAATCATTCGGGCAGAAGGATTGAACCCTGTGATCCTTTCACGGATTCCTGAAAGGTCGGGATTAAGATCAGTTTTATTGATCCAGATGATATCGGCCATCCGGATCTGCTGGCGGATTCGGGCAACGGTATCTATCACCTTGTCAATATTGACGGCATCCACGATGCACCAGACGGAGGCCAGGTAAAGGAGGTCCGATAGCTTGCCGGAATGCATGATTTGCCCGAGTGAGACCGGATCAGCCAGACCGGTGGCTTCCAGCAGGATCACATCAGGATTGACTTTCCTGATGAAAGGTTCAAGCCGGTCAATAAAGTCACTCAAAAGGCATGCGCAGAAAATGCTGCCATTGTTGATTTCCAGGAGTTCCAAAGGTTTGCCGGATCTCCGCAGCATGATTCCGTCGGCATGGCCCGGTGCGAATTCATTCTGGATGACGGCAATCCTGAGAAAACCGGAGTACCTCCGGAGCAGATCGGTCAGGAGGGATGTTTTCCCGCTCCCCAGAAATCCGGTTATCAGGATAAACGGGGCCTTTTTCAGAGGGTTTCCTTGATCCATTCCTTGATCACGTCAATGCCGGGATTGCCTCCTTCGCTCCGGATCTTGTAACGGATGGAAACCCAGGACGGAGTCTGGACCACTCCCAGAGAACGGATCACCTCCGGATTGGTTTCTTCCCTCAGATCAATTATTACGCCCAATTCAGCAATAGCCTGAAGGGTTTTCTCACGGAGCGGGGTGATCTCCTCTTTTGTTTTGCCCAGCAGCAGGATTTCCCCTGCCCTCACTCTCAATTTGATCTTGAGCTTTTCGTTGATCCGGTTTTGTATGGCCCGGATCAGCTCGTTCCGGGGTGGGATTTTGGAGACGAAGGTGATCTGCCCGTCGATGCATATCGTGGGTATGTTCTTGACAAACAAGGATGACATGAAGGTCACCCCTTCCAAACTTTTGATCGAATGTTCCCTCCATTCGACCAGGCCTTCAAAGTGGGGAGCCACTTCCTTCACGGCTTCAACCATGTACTGGCAGGGGGCACAGGACTCGGAGTCGAGAGTGATGATGTCGACGATGACCCTGTCACTCTGGCCATATTCATCGAGATTCAGCAATTTAGGCTTGGTGGTTCTGTGCTCGAGGGCCCTGACCACCTCCTGCTGGTAAGTGTCTTTGACCAGACGGCTCACGGCCACGAGGTTTTCAGAGGGAGTTTTCATAGGCAGATCGCAGCCCGGGGCAAGAATGAATCCGGTTGGACCTGCCGTGTCAATGCATTCAAGGGCATGATGCTGGCAATCTTCCGGCGTGCCCATGAGCAGCACCAGGGTCAGTTGCAGGTTCCCGCCAAAGCTGATTTGGTGCTTGCTGCAGATATCCCTGACATAGTCCAGCGGAATGTTTTCGTCAATTGAGATATTGTCCGGTCCGGTTTTGCACATGACCTCGATATTCTGCTGAGCCTGGCCGCAGACAAAAAATGAGCTGAGTCCATGGCTGGCACGGATATGGTCAAAAACTGAAGATACCGGTTCATGGATGAATTCTTCGAACTGGTCCGGGCTTATCTGGGAGGTCATCGGATCAACGACTGCAATCACGTCGCATCCGGCTTCCAGGTAATAGCCGGCCATAACCCTGGATACATCCGAAGTAAAAGTGAGCAGGGATTTGATATAGGACGGATCTTCGAACATCTTCATGAAAATGTCGGTTCCGAGCAGGTGAAGGCCCAGTGTGAACGGCCCGGTCACAAGGCCGTACAATCCGATGTCCGGATATTTCTTTCGCAACTTCCGGGTTGCCTTGAGAACGACCGGGATACGCCCCGCACTTGCCTGAGGGACCTGTAGCCCGCTCAGCCCTTTTCCTCCGGCCAGGGGATGGGTAACCACTGCCGGCGGATTGTCTTCTGTCCAGGCCAACCTGCATCCCAGGGCTTCAGCTTCGATCTGGAGGTCAAAGCAGACCGGTATTCCATCGGGTTGATACAGGTCGATGGCTTTGCTGGTTCCCTCGACGATCAGTTCCGGAGAAAGAAGATATTCATCGGCTTTCTTCCCGATAAGAAAGCCTCCGTGAATACCGACAAACGGAACCCAGGGGACTGAATCAACGGGTTGGCTCTTAATGGCCTCCCGGATAAGTTCTTTTCCTTTCATCATCAACGCGTTGGTCTTGGGTATCTTTCCCGTGCAGCCTCTTTCATGGCTACCAGGTTTTCAAAGGGCACTTCAGGTTCGACCAGGTGGGTGGGTCCCAGGATAAGACCTCCCTGGGATCCGCAGGTGCGTATCCGTTCCCTGGCCATTTCCCTGACTTGTTCCGGAGTGCCAAAGGGAATCAGTTGCTGGGTTCCCAGAGTTCCCCAGAAAGAGAGTCGTTGACCGTACTGCGCATGGATTGCGTTAAAATCCATGCATTCGGGTTGGATCGGATTGAGGATGTCAACCCCGCACCCGATCAGCCCTTCAATGAATTGGGTTGCATCCCCGCAGGAATGGTAAAAGACCAGGATATCGGGTTTGATGTTCCTTGCGCTGTCTATCACTTTCTTCAGCCGCGGCTGGAGCCATTTTTCCCAGAGGCTGACACTCATCAGGGGGCCGGTTTGCATTCCCACGTCATCTCCCAGGGCAAGGATGTCCACACCGGCATGAGCGTGAATGGAAGCCCGGCGGATCTGGTATTCCAGGACTTTATCCAGCAGCACCGAGGCTTTTTCATCCTCCAGCATCATATCGGTCATCAGGTCTTCCATGGAGCGCAGGTACCAGGCAGTTTCCCAAATGGTCATCTGCATCATACACATGGCTGCCAGACCTTTTTGATGGAGGCTGGCCACTTCGTCAAAGAGAGCTCCGTTTTCTTCTTCCCGGACTCCGGGCAGAGGATAGCGGCTGATTTCGTCGACAGAATCCGCACCTGCCAGGGGATGATGCATACGGGTCATATGGAAAGCCGCTTCCGATCCTTTGGAGTGTCCCAAACCCAGGATGTCAAACTCAGTATTTTGAGGCAACCGCTCGCGGGGATAGAGTGAACGCGGATTTATGCAACCCGGGTTTTCCTTGAGTTCGACCCAGCGGAAATCGATACCGAACCAGTCGAAATAATCATCATGCCCGAACCGGGAGCGGAAGGACCGGATCTGTGAGTCGCAAAGCAACAGGTCAATGGGCACCCACCCGAATCCCTGCCTGCGGGCTGCCCGGATCAGGTTTTCACGGGGTGTGAGTTTCATCAGGCAACCTGTTTGTTCAGATAATCAACGGCTCCCTGCGGATCGGGTGAATACCAGTCAGCTCCTATTCTTGACCGGAAATCATCCGTGACCGGAGCACCTCCAACCAAGACTTTGATCCCCGGCCGGTCAGCCTTGATTTCCTGCACGATCTTTTCCATGTTCAGCATGGTGGTAGTCAGCAGGCAGCTGAGTCCGATAAAGGCTCCCGGGTGCTGGTCAATGGCGGCCATGAACCTGGAAGCCGGAACATCGATCCCCAGGTCCACCACCTCCCAGCCGGCTCCCTCAACGATCATGCCCAACAGGTTTTTTCCAATATCATGCAAGTCTCCCATGACGGTTCCGATGATGAACACCCCCTTGCGTTTAACGGCTCCCGACTGGAAGAAGGGTTTCAGGTGCTTCATCCCTGCACTCATGGCCTTGGCAGCCATCAGGACTTCCGGAACAAACACCTTGTTCTCCCGGAACTTGACTCCCACGATCTCCATCCCGGGCACCAATCCGTGCTTCAGGACTTCCCCTGCATCGATCCCGGCATCAAGTGCCAGGGCGGTGAGCTCATCAGCGCCATCCTGTTCCTTCATATCGGGCGGGAAAGGAGAGGATTTGTTAACTTTACCTCTTTCGACGCATTTGGCAATTCTTGCGAGTAATTCGTCTGGGTTCATGTTGAAATGATTGTAATGACACAAATATAAAAAACACGAATTGATATGTTGCCTGATTTAGTTCTTAAAAACCGCAGTTACCGACGCTTCGATTCCGGCGTTCCGGTCGCGGAAGAGCTTTTAACCTACCTGGTCGGACTGGCCCGGTTGTGCCCTTCCAGCCGCAACCAGCAAGCGCTTAAATTCATGATTGTCAATGATCCGCATTCCTCTTCGTTGGTTTTCAGGACGCTTGCCTGGGCCGGATATATCAAGGATTGGGGAGGGCCGGCGGAGTTTGAGCGTCCGACGGCTTATATCATTGTTTTGGGTGACACCCGGTTGGGCTCGAAATTCGATACCGACCTGGGCATCGCGGCACAGACCATCCTGCTTGGCGCAGTTGAAAAGGGATTCGGCGGATGCATGATCGCATCCATTAAAAGGGAAGAACTCCGAATAAACCTTGCCATCCCGGACCACTTTGAAATCCTGCTCGTCCTGGCCTTGGGCCGGCCAACTGAAACCGTTGTGATTGAGGAAATGGAGGGAGGCGATATTCGTTACTGGAGGGAAGAAAACCAGGTTCATCATGTTCCCAAGCGGTCCCTGGATGAACTGCTTGTTAAGGGTACGATACCTAAAGGAGGTTAATGAATAACGGATATTAAACAGCAGTTAGTCAGGATAATAGGACTTCCGTTTGGGAGTGTTCATAAATCGGTTCGCATTTTGGTCAAAAAATTTTGGGTAACTGATCATTTTGACCGTACCTTTAAATTGCAAAAGGTTAAACAGAAAGAAGATACCCGGGAAGGATATCAGACCAGGGATTTAATTTTAGTTGCAATTAATTTTTTTCTTCTCACTTCTTCTTATCTGTAAGGTGGTTCTTGATTGTGGGGACATGATAGGTGTTGTTGGTAAAAAAGGCGGCTCCCAACCGCCTTTTTTTATTCTCTTTGCGGACTGCCATATCCAGGATCGGGTGTCCGGTAATTTTCAACATTGATATTTCAAAAAATAACCTCCAAAAGTACAGGCCACCCTTACCGGTATAAATGACCTCTATCATCAGGAGAAATGATATCCGGCAGGAAAATTTCATTACATTTGTCGATCCGAATCGAAGTAAAATACAGATTAACAGATTAGTATGGAAAAGTTTTATAAACCGGTCATCATAGCCCTCGGATTAGCAGTCATCGCATTGTTCGTACTTCATTTCACCGACCGGGGCAGCCAGCCTGAGAATAATGCAGCCAATCCGGTTGACACCCAGGCAGTCCGGGAGGGGAACCTTAAAGTAGCTTACGTGTTTGTGGACTCCGTCCTGGCAAATTATGAGTATTATAAGGTTTTAACGGACAAGCTTTTAGCTGACAAAGCCAGCCTTGAACAGGAATTGTCCCGCAAGGGTGACGCCTGGCAGAAGGATGTCAATACCTTTCAGAACAAGGTGGACAAACATCTCATTACCTCCTGGGATGCCGAAGCAGAACAGAAGAAACTGGCTGAAAGGCAGCAGGTACTCGTTAATCTGCAAAGTGACATGCAGCAACGCCTCCTGGCAAATGAACAGGCGGTCACCCTGCAACTGCATGACAGCATGATGTCAGCCGTCAACGATGTCAACAGCAAGCTGGCTTACAACGTGATCCTGAGCAATACTTTCGGAGGCGGTCTGCTGTATGCGGAAGATTACATGAATATCACTGCACAGGTTCTGGAACGCCTGAATGAATCCTATCGGAAGTCACAGGGCAAATAATCCGGGTTTCGCCTGCAATTATCTCGACCGATATTCATCCGGACTGGATTGGGAACTACCCAAGCCGGATCCGGATCTTTTTTTGTCGGTGGTTATCCCATCCTTCAAGGAGCCTGAGATCATTATTTCACTCGATTCACTGTTATCCTGCGATCCGCCCGGCATCAGTTGGGAAATCCTGATCGTCATCAATTATCCGGCTGGATCATCTCCTGAAGTGGTCGAAATCAGCCGCAAAACATGCGAACAAATCAGATCCTCTCAACAGGATCTGCATCGAAGTGACGTTTCGGTTCATTTTCTCTGGTGCCCGGATTTGCCCGTAAAACGGGCTGGTGTCGGGCTAGCCAGGAAAATCGGGATGGATGAGGCTGTACGCCGGTTTAACACAATAGGCCGGTCCGAAGGTTTGATAGCTTCTTTTGATGCTGATTCAACGTGTGATCCAGGATACCTGAAGGAAATTGCATCCTTTTTTGCGACATCACGGGCCCGGGCGGCCAATATCTATTTTGAACACTCTTTGGAAGGTTCGTTTAAACCGGAAAATTATCAGGCGATAGCGGAATATGAGCTCTATCTGAGGTATTTCCGCCTGGCCGTGGAGCGGACAGGGCATCCCCATGCCATACATACGGTCGGATCGAGCTTTTGCCTGCGGGCTTCAACTTATGTCAGGGTTAACGGCATGGGCAGCCACCAGGCAGGGGAAGATTTTTATTTTCTCCATAAATGCGTCCAGCAAGGCCGTTTTTACGAAATCAATACGACAACCGTCTATCCCTCGTCCCGTGAGTCCGACCGTGTCATTTTCGGCACGGGGGCCACAGTCAGGAAACAAGCCGGCTCTGAAGGGATGCTGAAGGTTTATTCATTGGATACTTTTGCGTGGCTTACAGGCCTATACGCCCGGCTTGAAACACTCTATCGTCAGATGGATGCCGGATCCGGGCTGTTCGATTACTCCTCCGGCATGCCGGAAGAGGTTGGTAGCTTTAAGAAAAAAACACGACTGGAAGAAAAAATGATTGAATTGTACCGGGTGACTTCTTCCTATCCGGCCTTCCGAAAACGTTTCTTTTCCTGGTTCGATGTCTTGATGATTCTTCGGTACCTTAACGAGCTTCATCCAGGAGTGTACCCTAAATCCCCCGTGATGGGAGAAGCTTCCGCACTGGCGAGAATTGCAGGCATTCCCGTTGGGGCCACCTGCCGGGAAATGCTGATGAATTACAGGGAATTTGAAAAGAGCCGGGGGATCAGGAGAGTTACTTGATTTCGCCCTTTTTCAGGATGATGAAAATGTCCTCGTCGGGAGCTTTCATCAGGTATTGTTCGCGGGCGAACCTCTCAAGGTTATCCGGGCTGGTCTCAAGCTGCCTGATCTTCTCGCGTTCCTCGCGTATCTTCTGCTTGTAGAAAGAAGTGTCCTGCCTGAGTTCCTCGAGGTGTTTTTTAGTCTGAATGCGGTCAAGGAGGTTATGTTGATCAAAGAATACTATCAGGACAATGAACACGACGGTCACCAGGAAGAATTTGTTCCTGATGATCGCGAAGAGTGTATGCCAGATTTTCTTGTTCATGATCTTCCTTTAAAGATACCATAATTGACCTTGCAGCCTTTACAGGTGGAAAAACTTGCGCAGGCTCGTGCCACGTTTAAGGCGGTAATGGAAATAGAACAGAAAGAGCGCAAAGGGCAGGATTGAGGCTGATACGATCACGGACCATGACAGTGACCAGGGAATCCCTCTTGTCCAACCAATGGATAGCTCAACTCCCATCACGTATAGTCCGATAGCGATCGAAGCCATGGCTATCACGTTCAAACCGCGGTGGGTTGTCTTCTGTATGAACCACAGTACACCCCCAAGCAGTATTATAAAAAAGCAGGTCAGCGGCAAGGCCGGTAGCACGAACCAGGTTGTGCCGGGATCGAGCAGGTCCAGCCCGTAAAGCAAGGCCAGGGTGGTGGCAAGCAATCCGGCGAGGAACAGAAGGGTTTTCCGGATCAGGAATACCAGGAGGGTTATATAGATGAACGAACAGGTCAGGACCAGGATGGCATAGAGGGACCAACCCGGTTTCTTATTGATCATCAAATCGATAAGGAAAAGCATAACCAGGCTCGAAAAATGCAGGATTCCGGCCAGTTCCCAGAAGAGACGCCCTCTCTCCCGGTTCGTCAAAGGGTGTTCCTGGCTGGGATAAACACCACGCTTGCTCCCGGCAACGCCCGATGGTTCGCCGGTTTTCTGATGGCAAAGGGGGCATTCCTGATAACCCGGTTCCATCTCGATGCCACAATTCGGACAAATAGTCATGATATCAGGGTTTGATTATTTTCACAGGTATTCCGTCCTGGACCAGATAATCCAGGAATATCTTTTCCAGCAGGTTGGAAGGGGTTGAATTGACAAACGACAAAACCAGTTTTTGATTCCATGTGATCGCACCGATGCCGACCTTGCTCAAATCAGGCGGGGGAGGGATCAGCCTGAGCCGTTGGACCAGGATCTCCATGTCGCCTTTCAATTCAATCCTGCCTAGGTTGGTGATCAGTCCCGAATAGAGGGCCATACCCGAACGCTTAAAGTAATAATTGAGGATCCGGTTCTTGATCACAAGGGGTACCAGCTTGATAAAAAGGCTCTTCTCGTTGCGTACGTTCTTGTAGATTCTTTTCCGCATGAGCTTGGGATCGGTCTGGTGTTGCATGTAATAATGAACGATCCGGGTTATCTCCTCAAAGGTGTACTGCCCTAACCGCATATCGATCTCCGGGGTGACGAAAAGGCTGAAGTTCCTCAGGCTGCGGGTCGGGAAAAGGCTCCTCAGGTTGACGGGCACCTGGACGCGAATGACCGGACGCCGTACCAGGCGGCGGATATGGCGGGTCCGGTTGTAAATTTCCTGTAGCGACCATAAATAGATTGAAGCCAGGTATTCAGTCAGTGAGATTCCCAGGCTTTTAGCCTTTTGCCTCACGAGTTCCGAATTGACTTCCAGCGGTATGATCCTGAGTTCCGATCTGAGTACCGGGTAAGGGATATGGTATGCTCTTGAGAGTTGCAGGGGTGCCGGCAGTTTAGGATCAAAATAGTGATTATAGGCATCCTCCGTCTCTTCTTCGTGTGAAGATTCGGAATAATGGCTGAAGCCTTTATCAGGCAATGCATAACCCGACAGTTCAGCATAAGCGGTCAGTAGGGTCTTGAAAAATTCCATCGCGCCGTAACCATCGGCCAGAACATGATAAAATTCTGCTGAAATCTGATCGGTGCGTGTCAATATCCGGCACAAAGGCATTTCTTTTCCTGAAAAATGGAAAGCCTGGCAGGGAAGTCCGGTGTCCTGCACGATCGTGAGTTCCGGATTTTCACTGTCAAGCCAATACCAGAAGAATCCCCTGCGGAGGTGCATAGTAAAATAAGGGTAACGGGTGGCAGTGAGCCGGGTGGCTTCCTGGAGTATCCCGAAATTGACAGGCTTGCAGATCTCGGCCGTAAATCTGAATACCAGCGTTCGCTTCTTGTTGGTACCGGATGGAAAGATCTTGGCCGCATTATCCAACCTTAGCCAAAAATCCTTAGCGTCAGATTTCGGTCCGACAAAACTGGACATTCAACAGGATTAAGTCAGCCAAAGATACTAAAATCTGTCAGGATCTAACCCTGCAAAAAGGGATACGAGTGATCCACGGGAGGCAGGAAGCACTCCTTGATAGTCCGGGGACTGACCCAGCGCAGCAGATTCATCATGCTGCCTGCCTTGTCATTGGTCCCGGAAGCCCGTGATCCGCCAAAGGGCTGCCTGCCAACCACCGCCCCGGTTGGTTTGTCATTAACATAGAAATTGCCCGCGGCGTTGACCAGTTTACGGTTAGCCAGGTCAATGGCATACCTGTCGCGTGCAAAGAATGCGCCTGTCAGCGCATAGGGTGAAGTGCGATCCACCAGGTCAAGCGTGGTTTCATAATCCTGATCCTTGTAAACATAAATGGTCAGAACCGGACCGAACAGCTCCGTGTGCATGGTCGTATAGTCGGGATCCCGGGTCAGGATGACCGTGGGTTCGATAAAGTAACCCTTTTCCTTGTTGTACTTTCCTCCTGCAACAATCTCAACACGGGAATCTTTCCTGGCCTGATCTATGTAACCAGCCAGCCTGTCGAACGATGTTTCGTCTATGACGGCCGTAATGAAATTGGAGAAGTCTTCCGGTGAGCCCATTTTGAACTGACGAAGGTCATCGAGCAGCTGGCACCGGATTTCGGGCCAAAGCGATTCCGGGATATAAGCCCTGGAAGCAGCCGAACATTTCTGGCCCTGGTACTCAAAAGCTCCCCGCGACAAAGCAGTTGCCACTTCAACAGGCCGGGCGGTGGGGTGGGCCAGGACGAAATCCTTCCCACCGGTTTCTCCCACGAGCCTTGGGAAAGTTTTGTAATCCCGGATATGATTCCCGACCTCATTCCAGATGGATTGGAATACTTCAGTGGAACCCGTAAAATGAATACCCGCAAGGTCGGGATGGGAAATCACAGTCTCCGCAGTTGCCCTGCCTGAAGCAAACACCATATTGATCACCCCGTCCGGGAGCCCGGCAGCCCGGTAAACATCCATCAGGACCTTGGCAGAATAGATCTGGTTCTGTGCAGGTTTCCAAACCACCACATTTCCCATCAAAGCCGGGGCAGTGGGCAGGTTCAGGGCGATCGAGGTAAAATTGAACGGAGTGACCGCGAAAATAAAACCTTCCAGCGGCCTTTGTTCGAGGCGATTCCAGGTATAGCGGTTGTTCTCGGGCTGAATGGCATAAATATCCGCCATGAACTTAACATTAAAGTTCAGAAAATCAATGGATTCACAGGCAGCATCAATCTCGGCCTGGTGAATGGTCTTGGATTGCCCGAGCATGGTGGTGGCATTGATCTTGTAACGGAAAGGACCCGACAGGAGACTGGCCGCTTTCAGGAATATGGATGCCCTCTGCTCCCAGGGAGTGACCGACCACTTCGGGCGGGCGGCCAATGCCGCATCAATGGCCATCCTGACGTGCCCGGCGTTTCCCTCTTGATATCGTCCCAGGATGGTCGCATGATCATGAGGCGCCCGGATCTCTTTCAACCGGCCGGTGGTTATTTCCCGGCCTCCTATGATCATCGGGATTTCCGGTACAGTGGATTTCAAGTCACGTAACGTTTCCTCAAGAAGCACCCTCTCCGGTGTGCCGGGAGCGTAAGTCTTGACTTCTTCGTTAAAGGGTTTGGGTGGAGTGAAAAGGCTGATCATTTAATCAAGGTTTGGTGCGATAAATATAAACGAAAAAAGCAGCCCTTTGTTAAGACTGCTTTTACGAACCAAACGGTTCTTAGCCTGTTTTACTTAATACTCAGGGAACCCAAATTCACCTCTGCATTGACGACAGCTGCCCCGTTCCCAACAACCCCCTTGACAACCTTTATTTGGATGTCTTCATGCACATGAGCCCTATGTTGTTCTGCCACCGGCGTTACCTTGAGATTTTCCGGCAAGTCAAGGTTACCCAAACTGGATTTCGCATTCAGCTTATATCCGGCTTTGGGATCCATAGTCAGGGAAACTTCTCCAATGTTCTGCTCAATATCAATTGAAGTGAACCCGGAAGCGACGTTTTTCACTTTCGTTTTTCCCATGTTCCCTTCCAGATTAAGAGAGACAGAGAGATTCTCGACTGTTGTGTTGGCATTCTTGAATTCAGCTTCGAGTGTTTTCACAGAACCTATCCGGACTTCGGAAAATTGTGCCTCAATTGACAGATTGCCAGATTTTGTGATTTCACAAACTTCGCTGTGCTGGATTTCGATACTGGCATCCCCGACTTCGGTGAGGTATAATTTGCCGAACTGACATTCAATGCTGGTTTCAGGACCTGTCAGGCTGACTGCATGCAATGACCCGAACTGGATTTCGACCTCAACCGGCCCGGTCAGGGTTGCCAGACTGATGTCACCGAACTTGTTTTCCAGGCTGATCGGGATATTTCTCGGACATTTAACCTCATAATCGATACGGAAAGACTGGTTTGTGGATTTGTCCTTTTTAAGGTCCAGATCTCCGTCTTTGCCGATTTTGGTTTCGGCCATGATCTTACCGTTTTCCTCACTGAAATTGATTTTAATCTGATCCATCAGTTTTTTTGCACTCGCTTCATCCTTGTCCGTGACTTCGACTACATAAACAATGGAAACCTTGCTTTGGTCCCAGTCGGTAACGGTGATGTTGCCAAACTGGTTACTTATTGAGAGCTTGGATGCAGGAGTGGTGTTGAAATCTTTCTGGGATTCTTCCCGTAAGGTCTGGCCTGATAGGCTGAATGAGACAGCCAACAAGCATACCAATACCCCTGATTTAAAGTAAACGTGTTTCATAATTTTGGTCTTTAGATTGTTTTTCTTGTTTGATCTGATCCAGGATTGCTAAAAAGTTTTGCATGATTTTCAATTTGGTCTGGTAGTAACTGATCATGGCATTGATGACCCTTTCATCACCGGGATATTGACCCAGCTGACGAGAAAGGACGGTGTGCAACGAATCCATTTTAGCCAGTTCATTGGTCATCAAAGATTGGGTTGTCTCGTTGGAATAAATTGACAATGAATCGATTCCAATTGAGGCTTGATTGATCTGGCTGGTATAGTAATACTCCACGCGGCTCAGTTGGGGATTGACGTCACCCAGCTGCATCGCGACCGGTTGCTGATCGGAAAACCGTTCGTACAACAATATTGAAGAGACAACCAGCAGGATTCCGATGGCAGCTATCGAGGAGATCCTGTAAACAAGCCGCATCTGCTTTCTTTTTCGCTCCCTCCGCAACCGCTCCTCAAAGCGCCCGAAATGCCCCTCAAGGGGTTCATCCGTTGAGAACATCTCTTTATTCTCCTTAATCAAATCATCTAACCAGTTCATACTTTATTTTTTGCTACCCGTACTGAAGTCCGGGGTTACTGATTTTCTCCATGCTTTATCACTTTATCACTCTATCACTCTTCCACATCTCCACTCTTCCACATTTCCACATTTCCACATTTCCACATCTCCACTCTTCCACATTTCCACATTTCCACATTTCCACATCTCCACT
>CAZJNQ010000019.1:0-10796 GCA_964547475.1 uncultured Porphyromonadaceae bacterium | reverse complement strand
CTTCCACATTTCCACATCTCCACTCTTCCACATCTCCACTCTTCCACATTTCCACTCTTCCACATTTCCACATTTCCACACCTAAATCATACACCTATCAAGGCCAGCAGTTTCTGTTTCCCCCTGGAAACCTGAGCCCGGCTGGTGGAAGCAGAAACTCCCAGGATCTGGCCGATCTCATCGTGATCATAACCTTCGAAAAGATTAAGAGTGAGCACGATCCGGTATTTCTCCGGGAGTCTTTCCAGTGCTCTCCGGACTTTCCGGATTTTTTCCTCCAGATTGTCCTGATCGGGTTGATAAGCCGGACCGGACTCGATCTCATCAGGAAGGTCATCAACGAGTTCAATCTCTTTCTTTCTTTTTCTCAGTGCATCCAAAGAACGGTTTACCACGATCCGTTTCAGCCAGCCTCCGAAGCCTGACGCCAGGTCGACCGATGCCAGGTTACGAAAGGCGGTCAGGAAAGATTCCTGCATGATGTCTTCGGCTTCCATCGGGTCGGCAAGAATTCTCAACGCCACATGGTACATCGGTTTGTAATAGAGCCGGTAGATCTTCATCTGGGCCAGGGCATCCCCCTTTTTACAACCTTCGAGCAGTTCCTGGTGGACCATCCGGTTACCGAAGTTCTTTTCCATGTTCATTGATAAGACGTGCAGAGAAAAAAAATGCTGCAATATTCAGAAATAAAATGCAGCAGAGACCAGAGAGCACGGTGCCGAATCAGCCGCCGCTGATCAGGTGTATGATTTCGACGGTATCCCCGTCCCTGACCACCGCGTCATCATAGGCGGGTTTTTTGATCAACTGGCCGTTCACTTTAATAACGAGGTTGGGAAAGGTGAATTTTTTGATCCTGAGGATGTCGCGTATCGTCAGGTTATCACCCGGGAGTTGTTCGGAAGTATTGTTCAGGGTAATCAACATACAGCAAACGGGGATTAAATGGTTCGATAATAGTTTCTAAAGAAGCCCTTGAGTTGGTCGAAAATCGGCCGGGTGAATTCGATGAAGAGATCCTGGGGCGGAGGCGGCAGGGCCGGTTTGCGTTTGCAAAGCTGGAGTTGCTCGGATGAAAGGGCGCGATCGTCGCCATTATAGCTGGCCCATTCAGAAACCCACGTGAAAGTGCCAGGGAATTTCTTTGAAACCAGGGGCTTGTTGGTTCTTGCATCCAATATTTGCACCGCCAGCAGGCCGGTGGAAACCACTTCCCGGCGATGAGTGGTCAGTTTAGCTTTCACTTTATTGAACACATCGACCTTTTGGCCGTTCACGGTTGCTGTACCCACCTTGACCGAGTCCCGGCTGGTGAACTCTTTTTCAGATTCCTTTTCGTTTGTCGCCCCGACCATGAAATCATCAAATTCCATGACCAGGATTTCATCGAGAGCAGACAGGCCTGATGCTGTTTCAGCATCGTAGAACTCGACGAATTCCTGCCTGATCCCAGTGGTCAGAAACGAGAGTACCTGATCATAAAAATACTGCGAGCTAACCTGATACCTTCCACGCACAGGTATTTGCTCGACAGCCACTTTCAGGGTTGCTTCGAAACGGGCTCGGATCAGGAGGTCTTTAACATCCCGGTACCCCGGGATGAAACGCTCAGCCTCGAGAAGCCGGTCATACGCTTCACGGGCAGCCTTTCGCGTTCCCATCTCGAGCAATGCGACAGCGGCATCATAGGCTTCCGGCGCTGCTTTCTCCCGTGCGGCTGCAAGTTGCTCCGGAAATTCCTCCGGGCGGTTGATGATCTTCAAAGCTTCCGGGCAGTGACGTATTTCACCGGCCAGCCGGTTCAGGGCTTCATAACGATCAACGATTCCCGCATATTTCCTCGGGTCCTGGCTACGGAGCAGCTGGTCGATCTCCTCCAGAGAGGTCTTGACTGCCAAAGGATAGGCTTGCCGGAGAGTCAGGATCGCTTGCTTGCTGTCAGGATTCTCGCGCAGTCTTTCAACGGACTTCAAGACGGCTTCCGTGTAATTGCCCTCCTGAAGGGCCTTCTTTCCGGTGACACAGCCGGCAAGTACAAGAGTCAGAACCAGAACCGGTATTTTAAAAGAAAAATGATTCATGGCAGATGCTTGGTTTTAAGACAACGGTATTCTCCATCAAAAATATAAAAGTAATGCACACCCTGGCCGATATGCATAATCATGCATAATGAGATAAATCATGTGTACAGGAAACTTTGAGTATCCCGGAAGTGCTATTTTTGTTAGTTATCCAAATTAATCTCAAAAGGGTATGAACATCCGGGAAATGCTCAGCAAACACAAAACGATTGCTGAATTCAAGTATTCAGTTACGCCGCTTGACAGGGGTTATACCGATAAGATATTATTCCTGAACCTGACCAGTGGTGACATCAGGATTAAAGAGGTCCCGCCACTCATGAAGGAAAAGTTCATCGGGGGTAAAGGATATGGGCTAAAGCTTCTTTGGGATGCAACCCGACCCGATACCCGGTGGGATGATCCTGAGAATGAAATCGTGATTTCTTCCGGACCGATCGGAGGCATCACTCAGTATTCCGGTACGGGTAAATCCCTCGTGGTGACCCTCTCCCCGGCCAGCAATTCCGTGACCGACAGCAATGCAGGAGGCTATTTCGGTCCTTTTGTCAAATTCTCAGGCTTTGATGCCATCGAGATCCAAGGCAAAGCTCAATCAGATATCATAATTGTCATAGACGGAACCACCGGAACCGTCCGGATTGAGGATGCACCGGAAGAACCCCTTGACAGTCACCTGTTAAGCGAGATACTGACTGAAATGTATGCTGATGGGGAAGAGAACAAGCAAAATGTTTCGGTCATTACCACCGGAATGGCAGCTGAGAATTCCTGGGTAGGGATGATGAACTTTAGTTTTTTCGATAAAAAGAAAAACCGGGTTCGCCTCAAACAGGCCGGGAGGGGAGGAACGGGCACGGTCCTCAGGAACAAAAAAGTGAAGGCTTTGGTCTGTAAAATTCCCGGGGTCAGGGGAAACCTGAATAATGTAGTTGACTTGCCTGCGATCATGGAGAGGGGCAAACGCTTCAATGCCGAGATCAAGGAACTGGATGAGATTCAATGCCAGATGAGGACGAAAGGAACGGCTCACCTGATGGAGATCATGAATGATTACGACCTGCTGCCAACCAAGAACTACAAATTCGGATCCCATCCGGAGGCATACAAGATCGATTCCGAAGTATGGAAGTCGCGTTTCAGGCAGGGAACTCCCGACGGTTGCTGGATAGGTTGCAACATGGGATGTGCCAAATCAGTTGATCCCTATATCGTTCGGACGGGCCCTTACGCGGGAAGCAGCGTGCTGGTCGACGGGCCGGAATATGAGAATGCAGCCGGTCTGGGCTCAAACTGCGGGATTTTTGATCCCGATTATATCATCGAGGCCAATTTTTATTGTGATACCTACGGCATGGATATCATCAGTTGGAGCACCATCATGGCCTTTATTATGGAGTGTTACGAAGCCGGCATATTGAATAAGGAAAGGACCAGGGGGCTGGAGTTGAATTTTGGTAATGCAGAAGCCGCAATTGAACTGCTTCACAGGGTTGCCAGGGGAGAGGGCTTCGGACAGATAGCCGGTAAAGGCATTCGGTGGATGAAGGATTATTTTATCCGTGAATTTGGAGCCGATCCGAAATTCCTCAGGGATATCGGGATGGAAAACAAGGGGCTGGAATATTCGGAATATGTATCCAAGGAATCGCTGGCCCAGCAAGGCGGTTTCGCCATGACGAACAAGGGACCTCAGCATGACGAAGCTTGGCTGATCTTCATGGACATGGTCAATAATCACATACCGACATTCGAGGCGAAAGCTGAAGCCCTGCATTATTTCCCGATGTTCCGGACCTGGTTCGGATTGGTCGGTTTATGCAAGCTTCCCTGGAATGACGTGGAACCTGCCAATAATGCGGAAACCTCGGAACCGGCAAAAGTTCCGGAACACGTCGATAATTATGTCACCATCTATAAGGCGGTGACAGGCCGCGAATTCGATAAAAAAAGACTGATCGAGGATTCCGAACGTGTATATAATTTTCAACGGGTTTTCAACCTCCGGCGCGGGTACGGAACCAGGAAAAATGACGAACAGCCTTTCAGGGCCGCAGGCCCGGTCACCCTGGAAGAATACGAGAGCCGCACCGAGCGCTATGACAAGCAGTTGAAAGAACAGGTCGGGTTTGATCCGGAAGGCAAATCCACCGAAGAGAAACAGAAAGCTTTGCGTGCTTACCGGGAGGAGCGATACGAAAAGCTATTGGATGCCGTTTATAAACGTCGGGGCTGGAATAACAACGGCGTGCCTACGATCGAGTTCCTCAGGAAGATCGGAATGGACCTGCCCGAGGTGATTGAAGTGGTTAAACCTCACCAATAAATAATTTTCAGTGGGGAAGGAGAAAGTGACCTAATTTTCATTTCTTCCTCCTTCCTCCTTTCTCCTTTCTACTTTTTCCTATTTTTGCTGCCTCAAAGCGGATAGGATCCGTATTTCCATGATCGAAGACCGTATTGCCAAGAAGAGCATTGAACTGGGCAGCGAGAAAATTTCCCGGCTGATGTGGAAGTATTTTGTCCCTGCTTTCGTCGGGGTCATCATGAACGCCACCTATAATATCGTGGACCGTATCTTTATCGGTCAGGGAGTGGGTTCTTTGGCTCTCTCCGGGCTTAGCGTCGTTTTCCCGATCATGCTGATCGTTATGGCTTTCGGGATGCTGATCGGGATGGGATCAGGCGTCCAGGTTTCTATCAATATGGGACGGAAAGACTTTTCCCGGGCGGAAAAAGTGCTGGGCAACGGCGTGGTCCTGATGGTAACGGTAGGCCTTCTGGTGACTTTCCTCGGTTTTGCGATCAAAGGGCCCATACTCCAGATATTCGGGGCCACGGATGAGACCATACGGTATTCCCAGGAATACCTGAATATCATACTGATCGGGGTGGTTTTCCAGATGGTTGGATTCGGACTGAACAACGTGATACGGGCCGAAGGCAATGCCCGGATCGCGATGCTTTCGATGCTGCTGAGCGGCGGGATTAATTTGGTCCTCGATCCATTGTTCATTTTCGTTTTTGGTATGGGAGTCAAGGGAGCTGCAATTGCCACTGTAATTGCACAGATGGCGCTGGTTGTTTGGGTTTTATCGCATTTCACCAGCCACCGGGCGGTCATACGACTTAGAATGCCCAATATCCGTCCTGATTGGAAAATCATTGGATTGATCCTGACCATCGGGATGGCGCCGTTCTTCATGCAACTGGGTTCGAGCGTCGTCATGGGCCTGTTTATGAATCAGCTGATCAGGCACGGAGGTGACCTGGCGGTGGGAGCACTGGGCATTATTGCTTCAGTATCCCAGATGCTGGTGATGTCCATGGTCGCGATCAACATGGCCAGCCAGCCAATCGTTGGATTTAATTTCGGCGCTAGGAATTTTGCCCGGGTGAAACAGACTGTCAAGTTGGGTATCCTATCGGCCACCGGGATCGGTCTTATCGGCTGGCTGCTGGTCCAGATTTTCCCTCATTTCATTGTCAGGTTGTTCAATTCATCTGACACCGTACTCTTCGAACTGGCTGACAAGGGTTTGCGAATATTCCTTCTGGCTTTACCCGTGGTCGGTTTTCAGGTCATTGCTTCCAATTTTTTCCAGAGTATCGGAAAGGCAAAAATGGCTACCTTTCTCTCCCTGTTGCGCCAGCTGATCATTCTTGTTCCTGCCCTGTTGATCCTGCCTGGGCTATACGGTCTGAAAGGAGTCTGGCTGTGCAGCCCCGTGTCAGATATACTATCCTTTGTTGTTACCGCTTTCTTCCTGACCTGGCAGATCCGCAAACTCGACCGTGAAGACCCGGACAAGATCACCCGAGGCAAACCGCATCCCGGACCGGATGACGAAGCGACGACCCAGGCGGTTGAGACTTTCCAGGTGGTAGTGCCGGATTAGTCAAAAAACCATGCGGAGATTCAAACACAGTTTTCCATGCCGGGAGCTTGTCGGTCCCGATAAAAAATTGGTTCCCATATAGGGATTCTTGAAAAAGGCCCATTGGTGGATTACGGTCCGGTGGTTGAAATACTGACGGATATTTCGAATCCTCTCCGGGCACACCTTAAAGAGATGTATGATTGCATCGAAAGTTCACTTTAAGATCACTCCATCTTGTTCAATTTATGGAAGAATTCCCGGGTGGTTTTATAAATGGCCCGGTCAAAATCCTGATGCAACTGGCTAAATCCCCTGACCAGGTCCGCACCGTCTTCCGTCAGACGGGTTTGTCCGCCTTCTTTTCCTCCCCGGAATGTATCAACCAGCGAAAAACCCAGGAACTTTTCAGCAGCCCGCAGATCACCCCAGGCCTTCCGGTAGCTGAGCCCGGATTCCTGTGCCGCTGAACGGATGGATCCCTTTTTTTCGATCAAAGTAAGCAGCCTGACCAATTGATCGTTTATCCGGTTGCCGGTCTCGCGGTTTGTAAGCCAGACCTCATAATCCAGAAAGATATCGTAATATTTTGATCCTTTGGGCCCTGCCATAAACAGTTTAATTCATTGATAAAGATCATATAAAACCGGCCAATCAGCAACAGGGTCCATTGTTTTTTTCGATGCTGGCCGCTTGATGCAGGATGCAGGGCTTGAAACGGAAAAACCCCTCCCTGGTTTCAGGAAGGGGTTGGAGGCAGGTACCTGTTAACCGGTCAATTACGGCACCGTTCATCATCGGCGCTATAATTACACCAGCTGTGTGGATCCTGGTTTGGGCGGCAACAATCTATAATACTGAATCCCAAATGATTATTGATAGATATCAACGGAATATCAGTACCGACTATATATTTTACCGAACTGTCAACCGTGACAGGGTCGACATAGAGATGAGGGACCCGTCCAGCATATTGTTTCCAACCCAGGTCCTCCGGGTCAGATGGCAGTCCGGCAAATATGACTGCCAGATTCAGAAAACTTCCTGATATCAGGATGAGCAGGAAGATCATTAATGTGTTTTTCATAAATGGTTTTTTCATTGTGTTTGAGAATTAGAGTCAATCCATTGTTTTTTAATCGGGGCAATCCAGAGAATGGGCCGGTCATTCTGAATGCCCCGGTCGCATAATTCCCGGATCTGCCGGAATAAATCCCTTGATTCAGGGGTTTCTTCAACCCGTTCAAGGCTTTGCCTGAGAGCCAGCAGGATATCTACATTCAGCAATCCCGCAAGTTCAGAGCGGTCAGTCACACATTCCGGAAGAAGAATGGGCATCGGTCCGGAAGCATGCTGGATCCGGCTCGAATAGTATCCTTCCCGGGTAGTCAGGTCAGTCAAGGCGAAATAAATGGTCGATCCGAGATAGGCCTTGAACATCCGGATATTTCCAAAGCCCAGGATCTGGTCTTTTCCTTGCAGGTAGAGGCTTTCCCTCATCAATTTGCTGTTTCGGGGGCTATAGTTCAATTTCCTGTATTCGTCAGGCATGCTGAACCGCCCGAAATCAGCCACAAAATCCTTTGTGACAATAGCTTCCGGAGAGATCCTGTAAATCGTGTCGGATTGGTTAATGGCCAGCAGGCCTTCTGTTGTTTCTGCCAGGTATCTTCTGATATTCATGGAATAATACCATGATGAGTCTCCGATGCCGAGGAGGAACTTTTTCAAGCGGCCCTTTTCATCCGACAGGAAGAGTCCTATGTCCAAATCTTCCCGGTCGTGCACGGCGTAGGTCGTATTGTAGCCGATGATCCGGTTAGGCCCGATCCGTGCCATATCCCGTGCCGACCAATCAACAGGGAATTCCCTCAGGGGAATGCCGTTGGTACCGTAAACCATGATTTTACCCGGGGTATAGGATTGCAGCCACAATTCATCGGTCGCCGGATTGATCCACATGGCATCCAGTTCCTGGTATTCCCAGGGACCCTTGCCGATCCGTTGAATCCGGTAGAGGAAAGTGCCGCTGGTATCGAAACATAGTGCCATTTTCAGTGTTTTATCAAGGATATAGACCTGCCCTTCATAAATGATCATTTTATCGGCTTCTGAAAAAATGGACTGATCCCGGGTTTCCAAAAAAACGATCCGCATTTTCTCCATGAAGGGGGAAAAATCCAGGACATCGGTGCGGGTGAAGGGGATGACCGGAGCTGCGCCGGGATCGAACGGCCTTCCGGAACAGGCTGATGCCATCAGTCCTGCCAGGAGTATCCCCAAAAATAGATTGATTTTCATTTCAGCTGGGATGGATAAGGTTGTTTTCCCTGTTGGCTGACCAGCAGTTTGAAATACTGCAGGTTCAACTGCTCCATTGACGGGCGTATAAGGAACGGCAGCTGAATCCTCATGGATGAATCGCACGTGAACAAGACCGGGGCATTGGATCGGGTCAGGGGAATGTTGAGATCTCCCATGAATATCCTGTAAAAAATGAAACCCTGCAGAATTTTTTCATATCGCTGGTATTTCCTGGAAGCCAGGTCAGCAGTCGAATATAACACGACCAACCGGCCAGGATCTGTTTCACCAGTAAGGTTCTTCAGACTGAACAGGAGTTGTTCTACGCATGAATCGCAATGACTATCAGATAGATAAATTACCATTGACGGTTTTTCATCAAAGATTTCGTTCATGACAGTCGACTTACCTCCGGAGTCCAGGACAAGCAGGTTTCTATTCAGCAAGCTGTTATGGGATTCAAGCAGGTTGACCAGTATTTCCCTTTCGGTTTCAGTCTCGCGCGAAAGCTGGTTGATCAGGGATTGCTGCGAGTGAATGCAGGTTACAAAGGCCTTGCGGTTTTCAAGGACCCTCCAAATCCAGGCCAGGTTCAGGATGATAAACACCCCGATGGTCAGGAACAAGCCTTTGCTCATCGGATCAGTCACTGCAAACGGGCAATCCCGAACAACCATCCATCATCCTGTCGGTCCTCCTGCAACAATCAATGGTTTCATAGGTGTTGACCACAAAACCAAAAGAGGCTCCGATCCAGCCGATATACTCAATATGGGTGCCGGTCACCTTTTTCTCAGAGGAGGATTTGTATCCGACCAGGACTCCCGGCGGAGGATTTGTCACGGTTGTTTTGTTGTCAGGATCCCCGTCCCCCGTACCCAGTGCGCGGATGCTGATCCCATGTGCAGCTGCCAGCATGAGCAAGGCAAGCACAAGATTCCATTGTGTTTTTCTGAACTTTTTCATTTGATTTTTTTTAAAGGTCTCCTACTCTATTAAGGTTTTTCGGATTCCACCTGTTCTATTGTATATGGATGCAGAATGGGGAACGGAATGGACAAAAGGAGATGTTTTTTTTCATTCCGCCGGAAAAACTAAAAAGCCTACCTTTGAACCCAAATCCGAGGTCATGATCACTTTTGAAGAAGCTCAGGAAATAACACTGGGTCAAGCTGTTAGTTTCGGAGTTGAGGAGATCTCCTTTAGGGAAGTTCCAGGCAGGGTCCTCGCGGCCGGAATCACTGCTGATGCGGATATTCCTCCATTCGATAAAAGTGCCATGGATGGTTTCGCTTGCCGCAGGTCTGATCTTGGAAATCCGATGCGTGTGGTGGAGGTCATCCGGGCCGGGTTTCCACCGCAAAAACCCATCGCGACGGGCGAATGCGCCCAGATCATGACCGGGGCTGCTTTACCGGAAGGCGCGGATGTAGTCATCAAGGTTGAAATGACCGAAGTGGCTGAAGGGGCTGAAACTATGATCGTTTTCAAGGGGGATAGAACATCGGCGAATATTTGTTACCGCGGGGAAGACAGGAAAGCCGGGGAACTGATCCTCCCGGCCGGAATGCTCTTGGGAGCCAGGCACGTTCCGATTCTGGCTACCGTGGGTGCGGTCAGGGTTATGGTTGCCCGGTCCCCTTCAGTCGGTACCTTGTCGACTGGAACCGAACTGGTTGAACCGGCCGCCGTCCCGGGAATTTCCCAGATCCGGAATACTAATGCTTATCAAATGCTTGCCCAATTGGGGGCGATGGGAATTAACGCGGATTATTGCGGCATTGCCCCTGATGATCCGGAGCAAACCCGCCGGATGATCGGAGAAGCCCTCGAGGCTGATGACCTGGTGATCCTGAGCGGAGGAATTTCGATGGGTGAATATGATTTTGTTCCGTCGGTACTGAAATCATTAGGCATTAGGATTCTTTTCAGCCAGGTAGCCATCCAGCCCGGGAAGCCGACCCTTTTCGGTACGAAAAAAGGGAAATTCGTTTTCGGACTGCCCGGAAATCCGGTTTCTTCCTATTTTACACTGGAACTGCTCGTGAAACCATTTATTTACGAGTGCATGGGACATCGATGGAATCCGTCCCTGCTCCGGCTGCCTGCAGGGAAGGCGATCACACGCCGAAAATCCCACCGGATGTCCTGGATACCCGTCCGCCTGACAGGCGATGGAAAAATCATCCCGGTGGAATATCATGGCTCCGCCCACATACTTGCACTCAGCGAGGCCTTTGGGGTTGTGGCCATGCCGATTGGCCAGACAGAGATCAAGGAAGGAGACTGGGTGAATGTTCAACTCCTTTGACGCCGGGAAATGCCGAATCCATTGAGCGGGCCCTGGGAAACAAGCCCGTGTGCGGAACCATCAATACGACGGGTAACTTTTATAACTTAGGAGGATAGATGAAAAAGGCAAAAGGCAAAAGGCAAAAGGCAAAAGGAAAGTAAGAATTAGTAAGAAACAAGAATAAAGTTTATGACTAACCCCAGACTTCAGTCTGGGGGAAGCGGGTGTGTGTGTCGG
>CAZJNQ010000018.1:0-44909 GCA_964547475.1 uncultured Porphyromonadaceae bacterium | reverse complement strand
TCTCCGTCCTTTCCCTTGAACCTGCCTACGTCCGGAACATCTCCCCAACCAATTAATATAAGGGAAGGATCGAGCCTTTTCATGGCTTGTGCAAATTCCCGGGTATGGATGACCGATTCCTTCAGGTTGAATCCGTCGTCCCCGGTATACGAAGTTTCATTCCCTATCTGCCAGTGTTTTACTGAAAACGGCCGGGCCTCGCCGTTCTTTTTCCGCTCGCGGTCTCCCGGATCATTGCAATAAGAGACCCACTCAAGTGCTTCCTTCAGGGTGCCGTAACGATCCTGTCCGTGTTCCGTGTTTTTATAATAGTCGATTCCGTCACTCATGAAATTGATACCTATAAGAGGCTCGGCGCCGACCCGGCGGCAGAAATCCAGGAATTCATGAGTGCCCACCCGGTTGGTTTCTTTGCCACCCCAATCCAGGTTGTACATCCAGGGCCGGTTCTTGGCCGGACCGATCCCTTCTTTCCACTTATAATAGCGGGTGTAATTGCCACCCCAGCGGATCATTCCGGGCGACAGGTCAGCCACACACCCTACCACATCTTCTCTCCAGTCGTCCCTGCCGTAATCCCAGGCCGCTTCAATAGCCGGTTCGGTGGTTCCCAGGGGTTCAAGGAATTGCATGAAAAGAGTGGGGGCAATGTCATTACGTGGAGTGGGATCGATCCGGAGAATGCCCTGTTTGGTTTCAGAAGTATTGACCCTGCAGGAAATGAGTGAACTGCCTGCTACAAGGGAGCCAGTGGAAACAACGGCGCCGGTTTTCAGAAATTTTCGTCTGGAATAGGATTTCATTTACGTTGATTTACTTTTTCGGGGCAGATTTTGTTTCGAGAATACCATTCTGTTGACTGATAAGGGTTTGATATCTGTTTTTCGATAGGATTTAATGCCGTTCTTTTCATATTTGATATCAGACCTGTCCATGTAGGCTCTACTAAGTTTTTCAGACGCGTAGAGGGTTTCAATAAAAACAGGCTGACACCCGGATGGCAGGTCCAGTTTTAAAGTGACTCCGGCATAGCCTTTGTTCACCACATTCACGACGATTCCTGCGGTTGTCTCTGTGGCCAGGATCCTGACCCTGTCATTCCCGTTTTCTATTTGTGATTTAAGGGGGTATCGGTCACTGAAGTTTTTGTAAAACTTAAAAACTTCTCCGTTAGCAGATTTCCATACTCCTTCCTTGCTGCATTCGATGATATTTCCTCCCCAAGTATTGGCGCAGTTATTAAAATTAGCCAGGTGAAGAGCTCCTCCAAGAGACATGAAATCCAGGATTGTTGAAGCCGAGCTCAAGGAATAAAACCACCGGATCTGTCTGAAATTTAAGGCCTGCTCATAGATATTCATGACTGACCAGTCGTGTACCATGGGAACACCGGGATCTTCGAAAGGTTCGGTCACATTTTCATCGGCGATCCATTCGCTGTTCACCACGAGAATATCAGTATTGCTCTTACGATTGTAATCTTCGAGTATTTGGAGGATTCTTTGAATGTATTCCACCGATTTTTCCCGGGTAATCACGTAATTAACCTGTTTACCCGCGATCTCGAGCATCTGGGGAAGCCATTCCAGCTCATAGGGAAACGAATAGATATCCATCATGATCCGGATTTCCGGATCCACTGCCCTCATCGCTTCGGCAAACCTGACTACCTGGCGGGCATATTGCGGGGCTGACCATTTCCGGCCGTTTTCATTGTCCATCTCCCAATAGGTCACTTTACCGGTTCTTTGAACCCCATTTTCCTTTCTTAACCTCCCCATGTGGGAATCATCGGGATCGTTGCAATAAGCAACCAATTCCGCGGCGCTAAAGGGAGTGCCACTCATCATGTTGACCGTGATCTGAGGCTGGCAGCCTATCATTTCGCACAAAGACAGGAATTCATCGATGCCGGCATCGTTAGACTCCAGTCCTCCCCAGAAGTAGCTTGCCTGAGGTATCCGTTGATTTCCCGGACCGGTAGCATCCTTCCAGTTGTCAAAGCTGGCAAAGCATCCGCCCGGAAAACGTATGATGGTGGGACCGATTTCCTTTAAAACCTCTACCGCTTCTCTGCGCCAGCCTTTCAGGTTGTCGGCAGGCATTAAAGAACAAAAGGAAAGAAGCAGTTCGCCTTTCCACCGGAAACTGATGTCCAGGATAACCCTGCCCGAAAAGTCGCCGGGCGCAAATTCCAGGTCGAACTGCTGTTGGGTGGAAGCAATATCCAGCGTTTTCGAATATACCGTATCGTGGGTCTCTTCAGAAACGAAACTGACCATCAAGGTTCGGGTTTTTAGAAGTTCCTCATAGACCGGAGGGTAACCAGGGAGGGAAGGTGAGGATTTCAATCCCCAGCCGGTATAATAACCACCCATTATCGAGGACAGGTATTTCCGGCCTTTTTCGAGATAAATACCTCTTTGCCTGATACCGGCCGGTACTTTATCGGATTCGTTGTTGATGACCAGTGAGTTGAAGCCCACATGGGATTCCTCGCCAAGGGTTCTCCTTTTGAATGAGCCGGAAGGGTTGATCAGTTCCCAATCAAACTGCTCATATCCGCTGTGCCAGAAAGGGGCATTGCTGTTGTAATGCTCCTGGTCCATCTGGAGCCAGCCCCAGACTGCCGGAGAGAAAGCGGAAATCTCATCCCGGAAAGTGCGGTTATAGATCATTTCAGCCCGCATCATATCCACCTGGCGGCCGATGCTCCGTTCGATAAAATTGCCCGTTATGAGCGGGCTTATGGGAAGGGTTGAGGTTCGTTCCCCGGTTACACGGACCTTAATGGTTTGCTGCGCGGAAGAACCCTGAGGGTTTCCGGCCGCTAAAAGAAGAAAAGAAAACAGTAAACCCCATGAATGATGCCTGTTCATACTGTCGACCTGCCCGATGGATGGTTGTATCGGTTTGGCGATCACTAATTTAGGCGTCAGTCTTCAATTAAACAACGATTTTGGGAAATATGATGTCTGTTTGCAAAATGAGGATCCACACTGGGGTATGCCGATGAAAGGTTCAGCATTTGTTAATTGATGCTGTAAATAAGCAGAACATCCCCGTGACGGATGAATAATCGCCCGTCAGCTGCCACAGGATGGGCAAAATGCTCAAGAGTGCCTTTCGTAATGTTGAATGAGCTGACCAGTTCGATTCTATCATTAACGGGACGGATCAACCCGACCTGGCCCCGTTGGTTATAGGCGATGATCATATTGTCAACCAGGAGGATAGAACCAATCCCGAACGAAAGAGCCTGCATGATCTTGCCGGTTCGAGCATCAACAGAGATGTATTTTCGCAACTGATCGCTCGCCCCGTAGAGATAATCACCGATTTGTACAAAATCTCCAAAAAAAGTATCGAATTCCAGGTTTTTCCAGACAATGTCGAGCTGACTCCCATCGGGAGAAAGTCGGGCCGCCACAGTTCCATTGTTTGGACCCGCAATCCAATAAAGTAAATTGCCGTCATATACAGGAGTGTTGCAGGGAACTTCCCCTTTAAAAGCGAGTTCATAAGACCATAAAAGTTGACCGTTTTCTGCATCCAGTCCCAGGATGTTGTATTCTGACGCAGTGACCAGCAGACAGCGTTCTGGCAACTGGATCAGGAGAGGCGATCCATAACCCGCTATTTCACCCAACGCAGGTGAACTCCAGATCATCTCTCCGGTAAAACGATTCATGGCGATGATGTTATTCATCTTACCTCCGGCCGAAAAGAAGAGTTTGTCCCCATCGAAAGCCATTGACATCCCGTATCCGTAGGAAGCATTTTCGCCGGCCAACTCTACGATCGGGTCCCTAAACCATTTCTTTGATCCGGTAAGTCTGTCAAAACAGGTGATCTCTCCAAAACCGGAACAGGTATAGACCAGGTCGTCAATGACAGATGGTCTGGCCCTGGAACCGGGATAGCATACAGTCCATGCTTTCCCGTAAGAGGATTTCCATTGAAGGTTCCCTTCCAGATCATATGCAAACAAGATTCCCAGGCTGTCAGTTTCACCCGTTATATAGATTTTACCGCCGCACACGACCGGTGAGCTGTAACCATTTCCCAGGCCACTGATCTCGAGGAGTAGCTGGGGTCCGGTCTCCGGCCAGACCGCCAACAATTTATTTTCGTCACTGGGAATGGACTGGGAGAGGACAAGACCCGCAAAAACCAAAGGGATCTGAATCAAGCTCATTATTTCCTGATGTTTTTCTTCAGGAATTCAACCATTTCCGTCGGATCTTGCAATCCCATAACAAAGTCCTTTTTCTCTTTTCCCGGCTTCCACACACAAACCGTGGGCACCCCCAGCTCACGTCCAGGAAGGAAATTCGCCAGCAACTCCTGCCCCGTTAACTCCTTGCCTTTAAGATTGAATCCGGCCTTTGATTTAAAATCCGCATCAATGTCATATTTGACCGGAATAAAGCCCTTCCGGATGATCGATTGAACCTCTTCATCCTGAAAGGTTTTATTATTCATTTTCCTGCATTGGTCACACCAGGTTGCCTGAATAAAAAGAAGCACCGGTTTTTTTTCTTTGATGGCCAGTTCATATCCTTCGTTCCAGGAGTACCATTTCAGATCTTCTGCATCAGCAAACGAGTAAACGGCAAATAGTAAAACCGTGAGAAACGCCAATCTTTTCATAATACGTTTTATTAAAGTTGTTGTTAGCAAACGTTGCAATATACAACAAAACGATTGCAGGAAATAGGAGAAAAAAGTTAATTAGCGTTAATTTATATTAATGTTTTTTGTGCAGAGCCGACATGGCTTGAACGAGCGCTTTAAAACCTTCAAGAAAATCAGCCTGAACCTCACTTGGTATCAAGCCAAGAACTTTACTGTAGTATTGATCATTCCCCGAATTGATCCTATCGCAGGTTTTTTGTCCCTGAACAGTAAGTGTTATGAGGATCGTCCGCCTGTTTTTCTCGGGGATGTTGCGATTAATTAAATTCTTTTTAACAAGAGCATCAACCGTCCGGCTGACGGTGCTTTTATCAAGATTGAGCCGGGAAGCGAGTTCGTTCAGGGTAATATTATCCTCCTTGTCCAGCTCCATCAGCATGTGGCACTGTGTGATGGATACGTCGCAACAACAGGAAGACTGGTTCTGTATTCCCACCTCTTTTTCAAACCATCTGAGGATTCGCCGGAACTCTCTGACTGGGATCTCGGTCATGGCAAGGGTAATTTATGATCTCACAACAGTTGCAAGATACAATTTTTTCGTCCGGATAATACCCGGTTCCAATTCATTGAGATCGATAAACCTTTTGGATGGCTATTTCCCCCGAGGGGGCAAAGCCAGGTACCCCTGAAGGAATATTTTTTATAAAAAAAGGACCTGCAGATCAACTGCAAATCCTTGAATTTCAGTCGGGATGGAGAGATTTGAACTCTCGACCCCTCGCCCCCCAGACGAGTACTCTAACCGGGCTGAGCTACATCCCGAAAGTGGGTGTGAGTGTGGGTGTGAGTGTGGGTGTGGAGGTGAGGATTGCAAAATTACAGTTTTTTTAGATTCGGTCAAACGAAAAGATCGCGGTACGGTTTTTGGCATAAGCGTTTCCGTAACATGTGAAACTTGAAACTGATAATTTGGCAGTTGATGATCCAGTCACCCGTCAATTAATAATCGAAAAACGCAAATCTGCATGATCCAGTTCACCACATTCGACACGGCAAGCCCGGCCGGAGAAAAGAACCTCACACGGGAAGTAAGGGAATCCGTCCGTGTCCTGATCCTCGGCTCAGGTCCTGCCGGTTATACCGCTGCCATTTATGCAGCACGCGCCAACCTCAAGCCGGTCCTCTACCAGGGTCTTCAGACAGGAGGCCAACTGACCACCACGATGGAAGTCGAGAATTACCCGGGTTATCCCAACGGGGTGACAGGTCAGGATTTGATGGAGGATCTTCGCAAACAGGCCGAACGTTTCGGTACCGACATACGCTGGGGTCTGGCGACTGCCACCGACCTGACCGGCCCGAAGCACAAGGTCTGGATCGATGATGATTACCTGATAGAAACGGACGCGCTGATCATCGCTACCGGGGCTACAGCCAAATACCTCGGACTGGAATCGGAAGAGAAGTTCAAAGGTTCAGGGGTTTCCGCCTGCGCTACCTGCGACGGATTCTTCTACCGGGGTCAGGATGTGGCCGTCGTCGGGGGAGGGGACACGGCTGCCGAAGAAGCCACGTACCTGGCAGGGCTCTGCCGGAAAGTCTACCTGATCGTGCGAAAGCCCTATTTGCGTGCCTCGAAGGCCATGCAGGAGAAGATCAAACGGACCCCCAACATTGAAATCCTTTTCGAGCATGTGACCAGGGAGATTGTCGGGGGTCAAACGGTGGAAGGGGTCATTTTGACCAACTCGAAAGGAGAAGAGGTCAGGAAAGGGATAACCGGATTCTTTGTTGCCGTGGGACACCAGCCCAACTCAGACATTTTCAGGCCCTATCTGGATTGTGATGAAACCGGTTACATCATTACCGTCCCGGGTTCCTCCAAAACCAATGTACCCGGCGTGTTCGCCTGCGGGGACGTGCAGGATAAGCATTACCGCCAGGCCATTACCGCTGCCGGATCGGGATGTATGGCCGCACTGGATGCGGAGAGATATCTTGGCTAAGGCAGAAGGGCAGGAGGGCAAGAAGGCAAAAGGAAAGGAGAAAGGAGAAGGGAGTAAGGAGTAAGATGTTGAATTTCCCCAAACTTCAGTCGGGGGCATGTTTTTCCCTTATTTTATTAATAACTAATACTTTACTTCCTGCCCTCCTGCCCTCCTGCCTTCCTGCCCTCTATTTCTTCCCGCATGAGCGGCTTCGCCGGCACCAAAACCCTATACTTCAGTCTCATTTTTTCCCCGGCCTGAAGCCTGAGTGGCTCGTGATAGAGGAGGGCGGCGTTGAAATACCAGAACCGGTCATTCGGACGGTTAATGACGTACCACGGGGTGGGGAACCTGACGTTGCCCGGGTGATCAAACAGGACCATTTGTACGGTTTTCCCATTGGGTGCTTTGAGGTTGGCAGCTACCCATGGAGCTCGCTCACCGCTGTCCATGGAATCACTTTGCGAACTGAAATAGCTCGGATTCGAGAGGTTTTGATCAAACCTGACGCACAGCCCGGCATAACCGCCCCATCTTAATCCCTGGGCATTGGTCTGGGGAGGGGTGCGGTCCAGAACCACATCTCTTATGGCTGTAAAAATGTGCTCATAATCAATGCAATAGGATCCATCCGTTTGGGGCCGGCCGGCATGGATTGCCCGGACTTCAGATAGAACCACCGAATCGGACTGAAGCCAGGGATGATAGTCAATTTTCATTCTGATCCATGCAGATCCTTTGCCTCTTGTCCGGATAGTCATCTGCCGGATGTCGGTCTTGCCTTCGCTGATCCCGTTTTTAGGGTCCCCTGTATACTCCCAGTAGTTGAGCCCGTTGATGTATTTCCAGCAGAACCATAATCCCAGGTGCCATGGATGATCCTTGGGAGCTTCGGCCGTCAACAGGACTCCATCAGGATTGTAAACCGGGTGAAAGAAGGTCCGCCATCCCGGTTTGAAATTGAATTGCCAGACCATTTGCCCTGATTCCCCGGATATATTCCGGTACAAGGCCAGACTTTCCGGCGTGCGGTGCCAGGTATAGGCCGGTTTCCCCTGGCCCGGTCCCTGCAATGCAGCAATTGAAAGGAATAATGACAGACAGATGACCCGGTTCATAATGCTTGGTTTACTGTATTAAAGGTAGAAAAAACCTTAAACCGCTCATCACGAGTCACGAGTCACGAGTCACGAGTCACCAGTCACGAGTCACGACCTAAAATCCCGTAATCTTATCCGGATTGTAGACCTTGTTCTTCAGCTTGACGTAGATTTCAGAGAAGGCCTTGATGGTGTATTCCACGTCTTCCAACGTATGGACGGCAGTAGGTATGAGCCTGAGCATGATCACGTCTTTCGGGACCACCGGATAGACAACGATGGAGCAGAAGACCCCATAATTTTCGCGCAGGTCAAGGACCAGGTTGGCCGCCTCGAAAGGAGCACCCTGCAGAAAGACCGGAGTGACAGGTGATTGCGTGTTACCCAGGTTGAAACCTTTTTCTCTGAGACCGGACTGCAAGGCCTTCACAATGGTCCAAAGCTGTTTTTTCAGCTCAGGCCGGGTCTGCAGCAATTCAAGCCTTTTCATGGCGCCGATCACCATAGGCATCGGCAGGGATTTGGCAAAGATCTGGGATCGCATGTTGTAACGGAGGTAGTTGATAACCTCTGACGGGCCCGCGACAAAGCCCCCGATCAGAGCCATGGCTTTGGCGAAGGTTCCAAAGTAGAGATCGATATCATCGCGGACTCCCAGATGCTCCGGCGTACCGGAACCGGTAATCCCCATGGTTCCGAAGCCGTGAGCGTCATCCACCAGCAGCCGGAATTTATATTTCTTCTTCAGTTTAACCATTTCATCCAGCTGTCCAAGATCACCCGACATTCCGAAGACGCCCTCCGTTATCACCAGAACACCTCCTTTGGTTGTCTCCACAATTTTTTCCGCCCGTTGGAGTTGTTTCTCCAGGCTTTCCATGTTATTGTGCGGAAAGACAAACCGTTTTCCGATATGCATGCGAAGACCGTCGAGAATACAGGCATGGGCTTCGGAATCATAGACAACGACATCTTTCCGGTCGAGCAGGGAATCGATTATGGACACCATGCCCTGATAACCATAATTCAGCAGGTAGGCTTCCTCTTTGCCTTCGAATGCGGCAAGCTGTTCCTCCAGAATTTCGTGCTGACGGGTGTGCCCCGACATGGCGCGGGCCCCCATCGGATAGCCCAGTCCCCACTCGGCGGCTGCTTTGGCGTCTATCTGCCTTACTTCCGGATGATTCGCCAGCCCGAGATAATTGTTGAGGCTCCACGTCAATACTTCCTTTCCCCTGAACATCATCCTTGGCTTGATCTCCCCTTCGAGCTTAGGAAAAACAAAATATCCGTGAGCATCTTTGGCATACTGGCCAAGAGGCCCCTTGTTGGTTCTGATCTTTTCAAATACGTCCACTGCCTGTAGTTTTTATGGTTATGATCTCAACAAAAGTACTATTTTGCCCGGCTATCGTTCTTCAGTATAAATACCGCAAATTATTATATCTTTGCGCAATGTTTAAAAAATTGAGAACCGGATACTTATCCATTGGTTTACTGTTGTTTTCACTCATTTCGTGCAGCGATTATCAGAAGCTGTTAACCAGTTCCGATTACGAGTTGAAATACCAGAAAGCTTTTGAATATTATGAAAAAAAGGATTATACCCGGGCCTCAACGCTGTTGGAAGAACTGATAACCGTTTACCGGGGCACCGATAAAGCTGAAGAGATCAATTACCGGTATGCCTATTGCTATTTTCACCAGCAGGATTTTCTCACGGCCGGTTACTACTTCAGTAATTTTGTCGCTTCCTTTCCCAGCTCCCCACTGGCAGAGGAGTGCGCTTTCATGGTGGCCTACTGCTATTATGAGGATTCCCCCAATCCCAGCCTTGACCAGGCCAACACCTATAAAGCCATTGAGTCACTCCAGGATTTCATGAACAAGCATCCTAACAGCTCGCGCAACGCCGAATGCAACAAGCTGATCGATGAATTGCGTGACAAGCTCGTCAGAAAATCGTTTGAAAGCGCCAGCCTCTATTATAAGCTTGAAGATTACAAGGCAGCCATCACAGCACTGAATAACAGCCTCAAGGAGTTCCCGGATACGCGGTACCGGGAGGAACTGCTCTTCCTGGTCCTGAAATCGAGTTATGAATTAGCCCGGAATTCTATTTATGAGAGAATGAAAGAGAGGTTTGTAGCTACGACCGAAGCTTATCTTTCCTTTGCCGAGGAGTTTCCGGAATCGAAACACATCAATGAGGCGAAAAGGATCAATGAGAACGCCTCAAAATATCTGAAATAGAAAAGGATAAATCGTTTTACACATGATGGATTATAAGAAAAGCAACGCCCCTGTGACTACGGTCACCCGCAATTTGAGCGACCTCGACAGCCAGACTGGTAATTTGTATCAAACCGTTGCCATCGTGGCAAAAAGAGCCAACCAGATCGGTGTCGAACTGAAGCAGGAGCTTAATACCAAGCTCGAAGAGTTTGCCACTTTTACGGATAATCTCGAAGAGGTGTTTGAAAACCGCGAGCAGATCGAGATATCCAAATTTTACGAACGTTTGCCGAAACCGACCCTCATCGCTGCACAGGAGTTTCTCGAAGGGAAGGTCTATTACAGAACGCCGGAGCCAGCTGCCCCTGAGGAGTAATCCTTCTGAAATGAGCGGTCATGCTGCATGGTAAAAAAATCATTCTGGGTGTTACCGGAAGCATAGCAGCCTACAAGGCCGCTTACCTTACCAGGCTGCTTCGGAAAAACGGCGCTGAAGTCAAGGTGATACTAACCCCTTGCGGCAAGGAATTCATCACCCCGGTCACGCTGGCTACCCTGTCGGGAAATACCGTCCTCATGGATTTTTTCAGGCACGATGACGGATCATGGAACTCACATGTCGACCTCGGTGTATGGGCCGACGTCATGCTGATCGCACCGGCCACGGCCAATACCATTGCGAAGATGGCTGCCGGTATCTGCGACAACCTGCTGCTCACCACTTACCTCTCAGCCCGGTGCCCGGTCATTATCGCGCCAGCCATGGACCTTGACATGTTCAGCCATCCGGCCACCATTAAAAACATCGAGATCCTGAAAACTTTCGGCAACCTCATCATTGAGCCCGCAACAGGAGAACTGGCCAGCGGCCTGGAGGGAAAAGGCAGGATGGAGGAGCCCGAAAAGATCATCGCCTTTCTGGCCGGTTGGTTTAAAAAAAAAGCCCGGTTTAATGGGACCAGGGTTCTGATCACCGCAGGGCCTACACAGGAAAGGATTGATCCGGTGCGGTTTATCGGGAATCATTCATCCGGACTGATGGGCTATGCGCTCGCCGAAACTTTTGCAGCTCAGGGGGCATCGATCAGCCTGGTTTCAGGTCCGGTTTCCTTATCGGTCAATAACCCGTCCATTCGGGTTTATCCTGTGGTTTCCGCAGCCGGGATGGCATTGCAAACCGAGTCCCTGTTCGAGGATCAGGATATATTGATCTTTGCAGCTGCGGTTGCCGATTTTACTCCATCCGATCCTTCAGCGCGGAAGATTAAGCGTACAGGAGATCCGCCTGTATTAAAACTGACCGCAACCCGTGATATTGCCGCCTGGGCGGGCCGGCACAGGAAACCAGGACAAATCCTCGTCGGATTTGCACTGGAGACCGACGATGCGATGAAAAATGCGCAACAGAAACTTATTGTCAAGAACCTCGATATGATTGTGCTGAACCGGTTGGATGAGCCCGGAGCCGGTTTCGGAACCGGGACCAACAAGATCACGATATTTAGCAAAGACAATAAACGAAGGGATTTTGAGTTAAAACCCAAAAGCGAGGTTGCTCAGGATATCTCGGATGTGGTTTTTAATCTGGTTAATGATGGCTCTGAAAAATAGGCTCTTCCCGATACTTTTCCTGGTCCTGATCACAGGCCAGATCCGGGCTCAGGAACTGAATTGCATGGTCAGCGTGGTCTCCCAGCAGGTACAGGGATCGAGCAAGGAGGTATACGAACAGATGCAGAAGGCCATTTATGATTTTATGAACAACCAGAGCTGGACCGACCATATTTTCAAGGAGAACGAAAGGATCAATTGCCAGCTGATGTTCACCATCAGTCAGCGGATATCAGATGATGAGTTTCAGGGTTCCCTGCAGATCCAATCCAGCAGGCCTATTTTCGGTGCTTCCATCACGACGGTCTTGCTGAACCACCGGGACAATGATATCTATTTTAAATTCAATGAGTTTGAACCTCTCAGGTACAATGAAAGCCAATATACATCGAACCTGGTTTCCATTCTGGCCTTTTACGCCAATATTATCATCGGACTGGATTATGATTCCTTTGCCCAGGAGGGAGGTTCCCTCTTCTTCCAGCGGGCTGAGACAGTGGTTGCCAATGCACAGAACTCGCAGCAGACGGGATGGAGCGCTTATGAAAACACAAAAAACCGTTATTGGCTGGTAGAAAACCTCTTGAACGACAAATTCAGTTCGGTTCGGTCATGCCTCTATCGTTACCACCGGCTCGGACTCGACCGGATGGGCGAACGGATTGATGAAGGACGCTCCGAAATCGCTGAAGCGCTGGTAGACATGCGGACAGCCTACCGTGAAAATCCCACAGCCATGATTTTTCAGGTGTTCTTTACAGCCAAGTCGGATGAGATCGTCAATATTTTTTCGCAATCTTATCCTGATGAAAAGAACCGCGTGATCACCACCCTCAAGGAAATAGATCCCGGCAACACCGCCAAGTGGGACCGTATCGCGAAAGCAGGGAATTAAGAAAATTGGCTCCCTGCGATCGCTAATAACTCGGCTACGCCTCACTAATAATTCGCTATCGCTCATGAATAACTCGCTGCGCTCGTGAAAGAGGCCTACGGCCTGAATTAAATCAATTCATGCGTAGCATTATTCACGAGGCGAAGCCGAGTCATTCATTCGCGAAGCGAATTATACACGAGGCACAGCCAAACCAAATACTTATCTTTGTTTGCCATTAGGCATGACTATGTTAAAGTCCCTGTCTGTCCGTAATTATGCGCTGATAACCAGCCTGGATGTGGAAT
This sequence comes from uncultured Porphyromonadaceae bacterium, assembly GCA_964547475.1. GTDB lineage: Bacteria > Bacteroidota > Bacteroidia > Bacteroidales > UBA12481 > UBA12481. The sequence goes on along the minus strand of CAZJNQ010000018.1, from coordinate 32,152 downwards.
TCAGGGAGGGGCTCAATATGATCACCGGCGAGACAGGGGCCGGGAAGTCAATCCTGGTCGGTGCCCTCGGGCTGTTGCTTGGGAACCGTGCAGATACGTCGGTTCTGAGGGAGAAAGATACCAAATGCCAGATTGAAGCTGCATTCCTGATCTCAGGGATCGATCTGAAGCACTTTTTCTCCGACAATGATCTGGATTATGAAGAGAACACCACGATCAGGAGAGAAATTACACCGCAGGGCAAGTCCAGAGCTTTTATTAACGATACTCCGGTCACCCTCAATGTTTTACGCGACCTCACCGTGAAACTGGTGGATATCCATTCACAGCATCAGGTCTTGCTCCTCAGCGATCCGGCTTTTGCCCTGCATGTGGTCGACCAGTACGGTCTCCTGGCTGGCCAGGTTAATGACTACCGGAGCCTTTACAACCGCTTCAGGAATCTGGAGCATCAGCTCAGCGTTCTGAAGGGACAACTTAGCCAGGCGCGTGCAGATCAGGATTACCTTGAATTCCAGGTCGCTCAGCTGGACCAGGCTGTCTTGAAACCGGGTGAGCTGGAATCACTGGAAGCTGAGCAGGAACTCCTTGAGCATGCGGCAGAAATAATGGCCAGACTGGGGGAAACCGTTCAAGCCTTGCACGAATCTGAAGACTCAGTCGAAACCCGGCTGAAACAGGTAATCCATTCATTGGAATCGGTTGCCGGATATTTGCGGGATCTGGGATCGCCGGTCGAGCGCCTGCAATCGGTTTACATCGAGGTTCAGGAAGCATCCAGGGACCTGAACCAATTGTTGGGAAGGATGGAGACCGATCCGGAGCGGCTGGCATGGGTAGTCGGCAGGCTTGACCTGATCCATGACCTGCTGCGGAAACACCAGTCGGGTTCAATTGATGAATTGCTGGGGCTGGGAAAGCAGTACCGTGAGCGGTTGGGATCCATCGCGTTATCCGATGAAGAGGTTCGTAAAGGGGAAGCCGAGCTGGGTCAACTCAGGCAGGAAATCACCCGTTTAGGGATCCTGCTGAGAGAAGCCCGCAAGGTGACCTTATCGGATTTTGAAGGGAAGGTCGTTGAGCTGATCCGGGAGCTGGGTATGCCGGGTGGAAGTTTCAAGGCCCTGCTTGAACCGTTGGATGAATTTTCCGAGGAAGGCATGGATGCCATCCGGTTCCTCTTTTCAGCCAATAAGAACATGGAGCCGGAAGAACTCTCGCGGGTTGCCTCCGGAGGTGAAACCAGCCGGCTTATGCTCAGCGTTAAATCATTGGTCAGCGATTCCCTGGCCGTTCCCACGGTCATTTTTGATGAGATCGATTCAGGGGTCTCCGGCGAGATTGCCGATAAGGTCGGGAACCTGATTGCCAGGCTTTCCGTCGGCAGGCAGATACTCAATATCACCCACCTCCCGCAGGTGGCATCCAAAGGTGATCATCATTACCTGGTATACAAGTACGAGGACAACCATACCACCCACACTTCCATCCGGCTGCTTGATCAAGAGGGGCGGATTCTGGAACTGGCCAAAATGCTGTCGGGTGAAAAAGTCACCCGGGAAGCCCTCGAGAATGCAAGGGTCCTTTTAAAACGCTGAGTTCTTCACCGTTGAACAGGAATGGAGAGCCAGAGACCTGTCTATGCTTAACTATTCCAATAATCTGATCTTTCAACTTTTTCAATCGATAATTGTTCTATCATTGTCAACCAAAAAACTATTGGTATGTCACACCACCTGCTGGAAGGAAAGCGTGGCCTGATATTCGGGGCCCTGAATGAAAAGTCAATAGCCTGGAAAGTGGCTGAAAGGGCCCATGAAGAAGGGGCGACATTCGTCCTCACCAATGCCCCGTTTGCTCTTCGCCTGGGGGAAATGGAGCAGCTGGCCTTAAAAACGGGCAGCGAGGTGATCGCAGCCGATGCGACCAGTATCGAAGATCTTGAGAATGTGCTGACTCGTTCACAGGCAATTCTCGGCGGGAAACTCGACTTTATCCTTCATTCCATCGGGATGTCCCCCAATGTCAGGAAAAAGCTTTCTTATGACAACCTTGATTACCGTTTCTACCTGCAAACCCTCGACATCTCTGCTTTGTCTTTACACAAGCTCCTGCAATCGGCCAAAAAGCTGGATGCCATCAATGATTACGGATCGGTGGTGGCACTATCCTATATCGCCGCCCAGAGAACATTCTACGGCTACAATGACATGGCGGAAGCCAAATCCCTGCTGGAGAGCATTGTGCGAAGCTTCGGCTATATTTACGGCAGATCCAGGAAAGTAAGGGTCAACAGCATATCCCAGTCACCGACCTATACAACGGCCGGAGGCGGAGTGCGTGGATTCGACGGATTGTACGATTATTCAAACCGCATGTCTCCGCTCGGCAATGCCACCGCGGAAGAATGCGCCGATTATTGTGTCACCCTGTTCTCCGATCTGACCCGCAAAGTCACCATGCAGAACCTCTTCCACGATGGCGGCTTCTCCAGCATGGGCATGAGCGAGCGGGTCATGGGATTCTACAACAAGTGCCTGGATAATATCCTGCCGGACGAATGGTAGAAAAATCCGGGGCTCAAGGGCACCGGGAGGTTTATTGTCAATCCCTTGTGCCTGTGTTACCTTTTATACGTAAAGCAGGAACAGGATCAGCGGAATGATTATCCCGACTAATGTGAACAGGGCTCCTTTCCATCCGGTTATACTGTTTTTCCCGGATTTGATCATGAAGAGACCGGAAATGGAAATGATGATCCAGGCGACGCAGAAAATATCGGAGAACCACTTCCACCAGACACCCGGATTGTAATGCAGGAAGTTGACTTGGTAAAAGAGGGGCCGTTTCTTAATTGTTTCCATCACCCCCTTGCAGGTTGTCAGGTTGATTTCAAGGTTCCCGTGATAAAGAAAAACCTTCAGGACGCCGGACGAGGGGAAATAGTGTTTTTTGTATTCGTTTTTCAGGTCCAGGTCATTCAGCATGGAGACGACCCACTCCTTGTCGATCTGGTCCTTCGTTACCGTATCATGCAGCGTGACGGTATAGTTCCTGATGATGTAGTTCGGATTCCACTCGCGGATATGATTGAGGGCAATGCCGGAGAAGGCATAGATCAGGCTCATTCCGAAAAAGAGGTAGCCCAGGTCCCTGTGCAGGATGTAGTTCAGTTTTCTGAGTTTCATAAATAGAGGGGGAGTGTTATTTTTCTTCGATCTTGATCACTTCGAGGGAATAGAAAGATATGTATCCTTGTGTGCCGGCTGCAATCTGCTCACGGTACCCTCTTATCTGGCTCAACTGGGTGGATATGGCGTTTTCATCCTGGCCGGCGGCCTCGGCTTCATGCGTGTGCACCGCTTCCTTTAGCTGGACCTCCGCACCTGTGGATAATTCCTGCTCCCATTCATCGAGATAATTTTCATCGATTTTTTCCTCCCGGATGTATCCGGTAGCCTTTATATCGGATCCTTCAAGGTTCACATCGAATTTACCAATCCGATTGGAAGCGAGGACCTTGAAATGTTCATCTCCCAGGAACAGGCGTTTGCCGCTCTCGCGGCAGACATGAACCACCATGCCGTCCACTTCGACCAGACGGTCGATGAATTCAGGAGCTTTGACGAAAACATCGGTTACCTCGATGACCGCTTCCGGGGTGACGTTGGCTTTCCGGTTCTGGCATCCGGCGAGCGCCAGGATCAGGAGCAAACCGGGCAACAGGAATCCTCTCATTCTTAATGAATTTGTTAAAATGTTCATTTTCAGTTGATAGTGGCCAAAAGTAGTAAATCTGGCGAGAGGGTTCAAGGGATTAACGATTCTTTAACACTTGCCCCCGGAAAATACTATTTTTAGGGTCATGAAAAAGAGACCGGCAATCCTTATGATAGCTGCTGCCATCCTTCTTTCCGGGTGCACGCAATTTGATGACGGCCCTATTATGAGCCTCTATTCCGTTGAGAAAAGACTGGAAGGCAGCTGGTATTTCGACAGGGTGGTGTACGGAGGGGTGGATTCGTCAGAGAACTATGTTTATCAGCAAAGGATTGAATTCCTTTACAGCAGGAAGCATGAAATGGGTGCATTCAACTGGTATCACAATTTCAATGTATCCACCACCCAAGACAATTTTGAGCGAGGGTACCTGAACTTTTCCGAGGCCAAGGACAGCCTGAAATTCACCTTTATAAATCTCAGGACGCTGGATACAACCAGGATTTTGAATTGGAAAATTAACCGATTGGCTTACAGGGAGTTTTGGCTTGAGAGAACGATAAAGGATACCCTGAAGGTTGAGTGGTACCTGTGGAAATGGGCGCTCTGATCCGGTCAATGAATCTTTGCCCTGACTATTACCAATATCCGTGTTTCCTTCTGAATGGCCTGCAGTTCCAGCTCATCTGATTTTTTAAGGATATCTTCAGCAAAATCCTTGTCTTCCAAATCTTTGACGTTGATCCTTACATTCAGCGATGCTCCCAAGACTGCTGACCGGGCTGCCAGAGCTCCCACACCCGCATCGGACACGGAATTTGGATTCCCGTTTCGGGCCATGGTTTCCAGCAGATCCATGGACGCGAGGGCCAATTCCATGACTTTAAAGGGAACCAGGGTCGCCTGCCGCGTAGCCTCCTGAATGGCTTTTTTTCTTTGGTTTTTTTCTTCCGGAGTGGTTTTGGGCAATCCGAAAGCATCCATGACACGGTTAAAGGCCCGGGTGTCCTCATCCACCATCAGGCGGAGGGAATCCACCCAACGCATCCCCTTTTCCGCCCAGTCAGAAAATTCTTCCCACCGGTCATCCCATCCCCGCTTGTGTGCTGAAAGATTGGCCACCATTGTACCCAGGGCAGCCCCCAGGGCACCCATGTAGGCTGCGATCGATCCCCCGCCGGGAGCCGGCGATTCTGAAGCGGTTTCATCGCTGAAATCGGTCAGGGTCATGTTGATTAATGGGTTCTGTCCTTTCATCCCGAGTAGGTATTCAATGATTTTTTCATCCGGATTAAAAGGTTTGAGATCATCGAGTCCCAGGGATTTGACCGCGATCTTGATAATCTCCTTCTCCGGAATTCCCGTTGAACGCTGCTGTTTTTTAAGGAAGTATTTCCCGGCATCCAGCATGGCATTAAGTGGTATCAGCCCGACCAGTTCCGATCCGGTGACGCGCATGCCCCTTTCTTCAGCCTTCCTGCTAACTTCCTCAAAAGCCAGGTGGATAGGTGTAACCGTTATATCGGTCAGGTTAATTGATATTTGTGAGATCCCGTATTCTTCTATGTACCAGCCAATTGCTTTGACTTTTTTTAGTGATCCGGGAACCCGGACGGGCTCTCCGTTTTCATCCTTGATCACCTGTCCGGTCACCGGGTCTCCTTCACGGAGAACCCGTCCGGCTTCCCGGATATCAAAAGCAATGGAATTGGCTCTCCGGGTCGAGGTAGTATTCAGGTTCACGTTATAAGCAACGAGGAAATTTCGCGCACCAATCGCAACGGCTCCTGTCCGGGGAACAAATTCGGCCGGGCCGAAATCAGGCTTCCATTCGGGGTCCTTAAGCTTGTCAGGCAATCCTTCGTATTCGCCACTCCGGACATTGGCGAGGTTCCTGCGTTTTTCCTCAAAAGCGGCAAATTCATAGCAATAAACCGGGATGCCAAGTTCCTTCCCGACCCGCTCTGCCAGCCGCCGTGCACAAACCGCTGCTTCTTCCATTGTGATCCCGCTGACAGGTACGAACGGACAAACATCCGTCGCCCCGAACCTCGGGTGCTCACCCCTGTGGTTTCTCATGTCGATCACCTCACCGGCTTTCCGGATTGCCAGGAAAGCGGCTTCGATAACTTCTTCGGGACCCCCGACGAACGTGACAACCGTCCGGTTGGTAGCCTTGCCCGGATCCACATCCAGCAGGCGGATGCCAGGAACCGACTCGATCTGGTCGGTGATCTGCCTGATGATCCCCATATCGATCCCTTCGCTGAAGTTGGGAACGCATTCTAACAGTTGTTGTTTCATAAGGTCGGAGTTTTATTGATGACTCTCTTGCCGTTCAGTACCACCTGATCCACCAGGTCCGATCCAAAAGCATAGGGAAGAAAGGTATAACCGGAGACGGGCCGGGTGATGATCAGATTGGCTTTCTTGCCCGGGGTTATTGTGCCCAAAATTTCTTCGACACCCATTGCGTAGGCGGCATTGATGGTGGCTGCGTGAATGACTTCTTCGGGCAGGAGACCCATGCGGATGGAAGCCAGGGCCATCATCAGCATCATGTTTCCGGTCGGTGAAGACCCGGGATTGAAATCACTGGCAATGGCAACCGGCAGGCCGGCTTCGATCATCTCCCTGGCCGGTGGCAAGGGCAACCCGAGGAACAGGGATGCTCCCGGGAGAAGGGTGGGCATGGTTCCTGAATCCTGGAGCGCTTCAATTTCATCCGGGCCTGATCGCTCAAGATGATCAACCGACAAGGCTTTGTGCCGGACAGCCACCTGCACCCCACCGGAGAAGTCAAGCTCATTGGCGTGGACCTTAGGGACCAGGCCCAGGCGGGATGAAGCCTCCAGGATACGGGAGGTGTGATCCGGAGTGAAAAACCCCCGGTCGCAGAAAACATCGACGAAATCTGCCAGGCCTTCGTCAGCCACTTTCGGCAGCATCGTTTTAACGATCAGGTCAACGTATCCGTCCTGATTGCCCCTGAATTCGGGCGGGACGGCATGGGCACCGAGAAAGGTGGCGCGCACGGTGATGGGAGACGATTCCCTGATCCTGCGGATGACTCTGAGCATCTTGAGCTCAGAATCCAGGTTGAGGCCATAACCGCTCTTGATCTCCACGGCTCCGGTTCCCTGGTAAATGATCTCCCTGATCCTCAGCATGGAGTTCTCGTATAACTCTTCCTCGGGCATCCCCCTGAGCTTCATGGCGCTGTTGATGATGCCGCCTCCCCGCTGTGCGATCTCCTCATAGGAGAGACCCTGCAGCCGGTCTGCAAACTCCTGCTCGCGGCCGGCGGCATAAACCAGGTGGGTGTGCGGATCACAGAAAGAAGGCATGACCACGCGACCCCCCGCATCAATGATCTCTGAGGCTGATTCGGGACAGCGATCCATGGATCCGAACTCCCGGATCAGGCCGTCCGTGATCATCAGATAGCTGTTTCTCAGAACCGGTAACTGCTTCATGCCGGCACCCGCTATGTACCGCGGTGCAGGTTCCTGAACCTGAAGAAGTTCCTTTATGTTTCGTATCAGCAGGTTCATCGTCATATCAGGCTAATGGCAAGGTGGCAGACCTGAGCCATTCCTTTTCTTCCGAAGTTAAAAAACCGGACAAGGATTGCCAGATTTTATCATGATATTCATCGATCCAGCGGACCTCAGATGGTGTCAGCAGATCCTTGTCGATAAGGGTTCGGTCGATCGGTACCAGGGTCAATGTTTCAAAACGATAGTATGTTCCATAATCTGTTTCGATATCCGGGACGATGAGAGTCATGTTCTCAGTCCTCATGCCATATTCCCCCTCCTTGTAAACGGCCGGCTCTACGGTCGTTACCATCCCCGGTTCAAGGACCACCTGGAGATAACCCGATGCCGAAGTGCCGATCGCTTGCGGACCCTCATGAACATTCAGGAAAAAGCCCACTCCGTGCCCGGTTCCATGTCCGTAGTTTTTCCCTTCCTGCCAGAGAGCCAGCCTACCAAGGATGTCAACCTGGTAACCCCTTGTACCTTTTGGAAACCGGAGCATCGAAACCCCAAGTGTTCCCTTGAGGGCGAGGGTAAAATCAACTTGTTGTTCCTGCGTGGGATTTCCCAGCGAGAGGGTTCGTGTGGTATCTGTCGTTCCTTCAAGAAACTGCCCCCCGCTATCGAGAAGGAGAACGCCCGGCGCCCGTAAAGGTATGGATGACTCTTCAGTCACGCTGTAATGCACCACCGCTCCATGATAACCATAGGAAGAGATCGGATGAAAGCTCTCCCCCTGATAACCTTTCTGGCCAGCTCGTGCAGCGGCAATCTTCCGTGCTACGGAGAGCTCTGTAAGAGTTCCGCCTTCCCCGATGGTTTTCTGTATCCAGCATAGGGTTTTAACCCAGGCAATCCCATCACGGATCATGACCTTCCTGATCCCCTCGGTCTCAACCGGATTCTTGATCGCTTTGAGGGCAGTTGTGCAATTCATTCCTTCCAGGATCCGCGCACGGGATGCAATTGTATCGTACACGGAACCGGTTGTCTTTTCCGGAGCCAGGCAGCATAGGGAATCCGCAGGTATCTCCAATAACCAGGGGATTAAGCCGGCATAAGGCCGGATGGTAATTAGGCCCTGCTTCAATTCTTCCCTTAGGCCTGCAGGTATGGCATTCAGATCGGTAAATAGCACTGCCTCCTTCAACCCGATTACGGCATAAGAGACAAAAACCGGGCAGAATTCCACATCGCTGCCTCTCAGGTTAAACAGCCAGGCTATTTCATCTAAAGGGGCAATAAATTGATAATCAGCATGATTGTCGGTCAGATACTGGCGAATCCTCTGGATCTTGTCGGTCCTGCTGGCACCGGAAAAATCTACGGGATGATCGAAAACGGGCCGCCCGGGCAGAGGAGGCCTTCCGTGCCACAGGGAAGTCAGAAGGTCTGAATCCGTAATCAGGGTCATTGCAGACGCCCGGAGCGATTCCGCATAGGAACGGATCAGGGAAACGGGAAAGTACCGGTTATCCAGCCCGATCGTGGCACCAGCAGGTAGAGCGGCTTTGAGCCAGTCGATATATTCGGCGGTATGGGGAACTTTAAGCCTGACCAGTTCAATTCCCGAACCCTTCAATTCCTGTTCTGCCTGGAGGAAGTACCGCGAATCGGTCCACAAACCGGCAAACTTCCGTGTGATGACAACCACGCCGGCTGAACCTGTAAACCCTGAAATCCATTCCCTGAATTTAAAGTGCGCCGGAATATATTCGCTTTGATGGGGATCGGTGAAAGGTACGATATACGCATCCAGCCCGGCTGCTCCCATCAGCCCCCTGACGGATTCAACAACGATATGTCGGACTTCGCTCAATTTCAGCCTCTTTTTCCCTTTTTCCCTTTTTCCTTCCCCTACAGGAATCTCTCCAGCAGGTACGAGAGCGTCACTCCCAGATAGTTACCTGCAGCGTATCCGATCAGCCCGACCGTGATCCCTGAGATAATGACCTCCTTGTTTTTAAGGGCTCCGGCCACCACCGGAACGAACGGGGGTGAGAAAACAAGGGCGGTGCTGGTGATGATGGTAGTATCGGCATCTATCTTGAATATCCGGTTCAACGCGACCTGCAGTATCAGGCTGCCGAAGACCGCTATTGTCACAAAGAAAAAGAGGTTGCCGGCCGCTGAAAAGATCGTTTTTATATCCGCCATCGAGGCGATTGCCATGCTGAAGACGACAATCAGGTACATGCCCAACTGGAACGATTTCTTGATGCGATTGATCCACGGGATCAATGAAGCGGCCAATCCAAGTGTTGTGATAGTCAGAATGATCGCTACCATTTCGGATTTTTCGTTGACCAGGCTCATGACTCCTACGCCGATCGCCATGATGACCATTGCTATTCCCAGGGCAGCGAGCGATTGAAGGAAATTTTGTTTCTTGAAGAATCCATCATAGGAATCAAATTCGGCTTCGCTCACATAGTCGAATGCTTTCGGTTTAACTTCGCTTTTCTTGAACGGTGGAAGAACGAGGTGCAGCAGTCGCTGGCCCACCGACAGGATCATCAGCAACCAAACGGCGCACACAACCATGTCGCAGGTCTGTGCCAGGATGAACAGATTGTTGTCAACTCCCAGGGCAGTTTTCAAGGCAAACATGTTAGGGGTTCCTCCCGAATAAACGCCTACCAGCATGCCTGCAACCTTGTTGGGATCGGGGACAACCCTTTTAAAAACGAAAAACCCGATGACCACAGCGATGATAACAGCAACCAATCCGCATATCATGGATATGAAAGTTTTCTTGGCAAGCTTGGTCCAACTCTTAAAATCCATGGAAAAAAGGAGCAGGGGAATAGCCAGTGGAACCAGTATATCCGAGAGGGAGCTCTGTACTTTCTCACTGCCCTCCGGAAACAGGCCCAGACTTCCAATTACGAGTCCGATTGCATAAGCCCATAGGATGGCACCGATCTTGTTCATCCATTTGTACCGGTAGCAAAGATAAACCAGCAGCGCCGAAGCCGCCAGGTAAAAGAGGATCAGCAAAATGTCAGACATGGGTGGAGGTGTTAGTTTTAGCGCAGATCGAAAACCTTTAAACCCGGAAAATCCTTCGACTCGAATGTGAATTTCCGTTCATCAGCAGGGACATTGGCAGTCAGGGAATTGATAGTGATGATATATAGATTTCCATCCGTGGAAAAATAGGTTACTTCTTCAATCTGGTCCTTTGCTTTCAATATTTCCAGCCTGATTTTAGTGTATGAGTCTTCCTTTTCTGCCGGTATCAGGTCGATGATCGCCCTCTCCGGAGTCGAGCTTACGGGTTGATAAGTGAATTTTTTGTCGTACAGCGAGAAGATGTCGCTGGGATTGAACAGTTCATTCTCATCAGGATTCATGACGTTCACTTCCTTCAGCTCATCATTGACTGTCCAGAGAGCTTCCCCGTCGCAAAGGGCCAGAATCCCCATCACATTGAGGCGGTATTTGTTACCGGCCAGGAGGAGCGTACCTTCCATGGAATCATTGACGGGTTCGTCTTCATTTTCAAGGGTGAAAGTAAATTCAATCTTGAGGGACTTGTAGGACTGGAGCTTTTGGGAGACTCTGTCCATCACGGCTTTGGCTTCAATGATGCTCTGCGTATAACCGCTTCCGAAAATCAGGAAAGAGGTCAGCGTGGTAAAAAGAATCCTTTGCATGGATGTCAAACGGTTTTCTGATTAAGGAACTTTTCGAGGCTGTACAGATCCTGGAAATATACCTGCCGGGGTTTGCTTCCATCTACGGGACCGACGATGCCGGAGGCTTCCAGCTGATCCATGATCCGGCCGGCCCGGTTGTAACCGATCGAGAATTTCCGCTGGATGGAAGAGGTCGAACCTTGCTGTGTGGATACAACCAGCCGGGCTGCTTCATCAAACAGCTCATCGAGCTTATCGAGATTGAATTCTCCTGTTTCATCAACCGCTTCTTCCCTGGCTTCCGGCAGTTCCCATGCAACCGGGTATCCTCTTTGATCACTGATGAAAGAGGCTATGCGGTCGACTTCTTCCGTCTCGATATAGGCACATTGAACTCTGACCAGATCGCCACCCATGGAAACGAGCATATCGCCGCGGCCTACCAGGTGGTTGGCGCCCGGACAATCCAGGATGACTTTTGAATCAATCATGGAGGGAACCCGGAAGGCTATCCTGGCGGGGAAATTGGCTTTTATGGTCCCGGTTATGATATTGGTGGAAGGCCGCTGGGTGGCGATTAGCATGTGAATTCCAACCGCCCGGGCCAACTGGGCGATGCGCGTCAGCGGAATTTCTATTTCCTTGCCGGCTGTCATGATCAGGTCGGCAAATTCATCAATGACTAAAACGATGTAAGGAAGGAACCGGTGACCTTTTTCAGGATTCAGCAAACGCCTGATGAATTTTTCATTGTATTCCTTGATGTTCCTGACCTCCCCTTTTTTCAGGAGATTGTAGCGGTCGTCCATCTCGGCGCTGATGGAATGGAGGATCTGTATCACATGCTGTGTGTCGGTAATGATAGGATCCTCGTAATCAGGCAGTTTGGCGATGAAATGTTTTTCAAGCTTGGAGTAAAGGGTCAGTTCTACCTTTTTGGGGTCAATCAGGACAAACTTCAATTCAGCCGGATGCTTACGGTAGAGGAGCGATGTTATGATCGCATTGATACCGACAGATTTGCCCTGGCCGGTAGCACCGGCTACCAGGAGGTGGGGCATTTTGGCCAGGTCGAAGGTGAAGGTTTCATTGCTGATGGTTTTCCCTAATGCGACCGGTAAGTCGTAATCCGCTTCACGGAATTTGACGGAAGCAAGGACCGTTTGCATGGAAACGATCTCAGGATTCCGGTTGGGGACTTCGATGCCGATGGTTCCCCGTCCGGGGATCGGGGCTATGATCCTGATGCCAAGGGCCGAAAGGCTAAGGGCAATATCATCCTCGAGGTTCTTGATTTTGGAGATCCTGATTCCCGGCGCCGGAATGATCTCATACAGGGTGATTGTCGGGCCAATCGTGGCTTTTATCTTTTCAATCTTGATCTTGTAATTGGCCAGGGTTTCAACGATTTTATTCTTGTTGCTGATCAATTCCTCCTTGCTGACTTCGGGATGCCCGATGGAATGATCTTTCAGGAGGCTGAAATCCGGATATTTATAGCCCGACAGGTCAAGGGTCGGATCATAATCTCCTGCAGGAAGCGTGATCTCTTCAGTTTGCTCTTCGGGAACGGCTGCCGTGTTTTCGACTGACAAAACGGGATCGTAAGCCTGCTTGTCGGGATTGAAATCTACGTGAACCAGGTTCAGGTCATCGATTTCCTGGCTGATACTGTTATCGGAAACAATGAATTCATCTCCAGTCTCCGACAGGGATTCGTCGGTAACGATCCCTGGCAAGAGTTTGTCTCTGGTCTTCAGTCTCAATTTTTCGGTTGTGATCCTGAAAATGAAGACAAAAATGATCAATCCGCTGACAACAATCGCAGCCAGGGTCCCTGCCGGACCGATAAGGTCGGTCAGCCAGGATACTATGGAAAGGCCGTAACCGCCGCCGAATTGAAAGGGTACGGATTGTTTGGGCATGACGTATCCGAACAGGATGGAGATCCAGACCATCAATATCAGTCCGTATTTCGTGACCCTGCCCAGTTTAACCAGCCTAAAACCCAACAAGGCAAAACCATAGACTGCCATCAGAAAAACAAGGATCAGGGACGAAATGCCGAACCAATTGTAAATAAACAGGTTACCCAGAAATGCACCGGCCTTGCCTGCCAGGTTGCCGGTCTGGTAATTCGGGTCTCCCAGAGTGGAGGACAAGCTCAGGTCCAGAATATGTTGATCGGTTTTCCAGGTGAAAAAGTAGGAGATGAAGGAGACTCCTGCAAAGACGGCGATGAGCAACAACACAAGACCCAAAACAATCCGGAAGCGGCTGTCTCCCGTCCTCGTTTTTTTATCAGGCGTTTTTGCGTTTTTCTTCGGCGATTTTTTTGAGCCCATAAATCCTATGCTTCCTGATGTGAATGACTTGCCTGTTTGAAGTTCCTGCAAAAGTAGAAAAATAAAACGTACTTAGGATCGGTAAATGTACCGGATTTCCGCAAACTATCAGGGTTTCAGACTCAAGACAGGTTATCCCGGACATTTTTTTTCCTACATTTGATTTTCAATCCCGGAACTATGGACAAACTGGCCGTAATTGCCCTGGGTGGAAATGCGCTTCTGCGTGATAACCAGGCAGGAACGATTGAGGAACAGGAGCAGAACACCACAGCGACGCTGGAAAACCTTGTCTTTTTGATCAGGGAGGGGTATGATCTGGTGATAACGCACGGAAATGGGCCTCAGGTTGGCAATATACTCATGCGTAATGATGCGGGAGAGCAGAACTACCAGATTCCCCAGATGCCTATTGATATCTGCGTAGCCGACAGCCAGGGAGGAATCGGTTACATGATCGAGCGCATGATGAGAAACGTGCTGATCAAACATGGCATCAGAAAAGAAATCGTCACCCTGGTTACGGCTGTGGTGGTTGATGACAAGGATCCGGCTTTTCAAAACCCGACCAAGCGGATCGGTAAGATCTACACCCGCAGCGATGCCGATAAACTGGCAAAGGAAAAGGGTTGGGCTTTCAGGGAGGAAATCAAGGAAACCCGCGGCTGGAGGCGGGTGGTTCCCTCTCCGGATCCCCTCCAGATCATCAATGAAAAAGTTGTGGGATCGCTCGCAAGGCAGGGAGTCATAGTCATAGCTGTCGGAGGCGGTGGCATCCCGGTGTTTTATGATGCGGATGGTATGGTCCGTGCGGCTGAGGCGGTCATCGATAAGGATCTCGCTTCGGGTCTGCTGGCTGCCCGGATCGGAGCGGATGAGTTCTATATCCTTACCGATGTGCCCTATATCTACCGGAACTTCAAAAGACCCGACCAGGAGATCATGGAATTCCTGAATTATGCCGATGCAAAGAGATATCTTAGCTCCGGGGAATTCGGTGAGGGCTCCATGGCCCCCAAGATCCGGGCCTGCCTTTCGTTTCTTGAGCATGGAGGCAAGAAAGCTGTCATCACCGAAGCTTTCAAGCTGGAGGATAAAACCTTCGGATCCAAAATAACTATGGAGTACGATCCGGTGGATAAGGAGAAAGGAGAAAGGAGAAAGGAGGAAGGGAAAGAATTAGAGATTAATGAATAAAGAATCAAGAGATATGTCGTATGATTTGAAGAATCGCAGTTTTTTAAAACTGCTGGATTTTACGCCCGGGGAGATCAGTTATTTGCTGGATCTGGCGTTTGACCTGAAAGCTGCGAAAAAATCAGGCTGTGAAAAGCAACACCTGGCAGGTAAGAACATCGCCCTGATTTTTGAAAAAACCTCCACCCGAACCCGTTGCGCTTTCGAGGTTGCAGCTCTGGACCAGGGAGCCCACGTGACTTATCTGGGCCCGACGGGATCACAGATAGGGCAGAAGGAATCAATGAAGGATACGGCAAGGGTGCTCGGCCGGATGTACGACGGGATCGAATACCGTGGTTTCGGGCAGTCGGTCGTCGAGGAACTGGCCGAATATGCAGGAGTCCCCGTCTGGAATGGCCTGACCAACGAGTTTCACCCTACACAGGTGCTGGCTGACCTGATGACCATGCTCGAGCATTTCAATGGCCCTCTCAATGATGTTTCTTTTTGTTACCTCGGTGACGCCAGGTTCAATATGGGCAATTCCCTGCTTGTCGGAGCTGCAAAAATGGGAATGGATTTCAGGATTGCCGCTCCAAGATCTTTGTTCCCTTCACCCGCCCTGGTTAAAACCTGCCGGGAAATCGCCCTTGAAACCGGAGCCCGGATCACCCTTACTGAGGATGTTCAAAAAGCTGTGGGGAATTGTGATTTCCTCTGTACCGATGTATGGGTTTCAATGGGTGAGCCGGATAGCGTATGGGAAGAACGGATCAACCTCCTCAAACCCTACCAGGTCAACGCCCAAGCCATGAAAATGACTGCTAATGCGGGCGCCAAATTCATGCACTGCCTGCCGGCCTATCATAACAGGGAAACCATCATCGGTGAACAGATCTGCCAAAAGTTTGGCCTGGACGGACTGGAAGTGACAGAGAAAGTGTTTGAATCGGAACATTCAATCGTGTTCGATGAAGCGGAGAACCGGCTTCATACGATTAAAGCCGTGATGGTTGCCACCCTCGGGGATTAATTGACTCGTTTCCTGACCAGGTCTTCCCTCCTGAAACGGACGACAGGAGCAGCCAGGTTCTCAAATCCATTTCCATCACCGGTTGAAGAAAAGCGCAGGGGCGTTTGAAAAGCATGGTGCGTAAGCACCTCATCCCAGCAAGGAACCGAGGCAGTCAGGTTGCGTCCGAAATTTAGCAGGGCGCTGCCAAAAAAATAAGCAAGATCAAATCCCTGAAAACTGTACCTCGACGGCTCCGTATTCCATTGATCCCGGTAAGCCCGGCAAAACTCCTGAACTGTTGAATCCTGGTAATCAACGAAAGGATAAGATTCCAAGTCGGTAAGTAGCTCCAGATTGATATTGAAAAGATTCTCAAGGGAATGACTGGTGAAAGCTTCCTGGTAGAGGCCGAAAACCGACAAGGAGTACCAGGCCGATCGGGTATTGAGCTGGTTGACCAGTTCCGTTGAGAATACCTCATCATTGCTTGGAATGATAACGAAGTTCGGGACTGTTTTCTTCAGGTATGCATCGATTGAGGTCCTGGCTGATTCCGAAGTCAGAAAATCCCGGCCGATTTCGTTGAAATAAACCAACCGGGGCGAGGCTTTATGGGCAGGATCAGCTTCTCTGACTGCCTGGACCAGCTGCTGATAAAACCTTTGGAAATCCGGCTGGTTTTTCTCGGCCATTCTCCCGACAATCACCATATTGCTGGAATATTGCGAAGCCAGATAATTGATTGCTTCACTGATTTGCAGGTCGGGATTGAGGCGGGCTTGGAAAACAAAGGGATTGCCGTGGGACAGGTCATATGATGACAGGGGGTTGACCAGCGGGATTTGCCGGCTGTTTGCAAATGGAGCAACCACCTCCAGTTCGCTCCTGAAAACGGGACCTATGATCAGGTCGACCTGGTTCAACTGGCCGCTTTTTATGATCTTCCGGATAGTCTCCGGGTTTCGTTCGGTATCAAAAACGGACAGCGAAAGGTTAAGTCCCGCCTGCCGAAGGGAATCCAGTGCCATGTAAGTCCCCTCCAGAAATTCGTAAAACCGGAAATAATCCGGGTCAAGCGTGTCAGAAAACGGCAGATTGTCATTCTGCTTAATATTTAATGGCAGAAGGATAGCCAGGTCAAAAAGATCGTTTTTGTGAGTAAAGGCTTTGGTCCTGCAAGGTTTGTTCTGATCTTCTCCGGAGGATCTGCCGTTGCTTATGGTTGTGCCTTGATCAGGATTTGCCTCCTGAATGGGTTTATCGGGTTGGGCCAGGGTTATCTTGCTTCTGGGGATTCTTACCTGTTGCCCTATGATCAGTCCCCCTGTGATCTCGGGATTGGCCTCCCGGATATCATCAATTCTCACTCCGTACTGGCGCGATAAGGCAGACAGCGTCTCTTTTGGCTTGACTTCATGAATGAGGTACCTGTTATCCAAAGCTGTCTGTTTCGGGATTTGGGTGGATGCAGGAATCCTGATGACCTGCCCGACAGGTAGGGGTTTGTCCTTGATGGACGGGTTGATCGACAAAATATCCTCCTCGCTTACCCCATAGGCCTTTGCGATACTGTAAAGCGTATGGCCTTTTTTAATTTCGTGGAGGAAGTAATCCTTTCCTTTTTCCGTTATGATATTGTCCGATTTCCTGACCTCCGTTGCCTGAAACTGGACCTGCCCTTTCAGCGGAAAGAATAACAAAGCCGATAGCAAAACCAAAGGAAATATTTTCGAAAATGGCTGCAACACTGTTTTTTTCATCGGTACATCCTGGGTTTTACCGGCGTAAAGTTACTAAATATGTGACCTGTTCATCCTTTGCCCCACGCTGTCATGATCGCTATTGCTGAAGCTTTGCCCAATCGGGCAGGGTAGAGGGGTCAATGTTGAATATCACTGTTCCAAGGAAATAAACGGCAGCCATAACCACCACCGCACCGATCAGGTTAAGCCAAAATCCTGTTTTAGCCATCTCGGCTATGGTCACCCTCCGTGTTCCGAAAATGATGGCATTAGGTGGGGTAGCTGCCGGCAGCATGAATGCCATTGAAGCTGAAAGGGTAGCGGGTATCATATAAAGCAGCGGATGAGTATTGGTGGCGATGGCCAATCCGGCCATCACCGGAAGGATCATCTCGGTGGTGGCGGTATTCGAGGTCAGTTCAGTCAGGAAAGTTACCAACAAGCTGATCATCAGTATAATTAGCAAAGGATGCAAGGCGGAGAGCCCCTGAAGTTGGCTGCCGATCCACAGGGACAAGCCTGAATCCCTGAATCCATTTGCCAGTGCAAATCCTCCGCCGAACAGAAGAATAATGTCCCAGGGTAACCTCCTGGCCGTTTCCCAGTCCATAACCCGGGATTGCGTGGGCCCTTTCACCGGTATGAGGAACAATGGCAACGAAACCGCTATGGCAACAGTTCCGTCATTGATAAAAGACGGCTTGCCAAAAAGTGAAGCCCAGCCATGGATCGTGGTTGAACCGATCACCAGGTCGGATCGCGTGATCCAGAGCAAGGCCATCAGGATAAAATCAGCCATGACTATTTTCTCCTCCCGGCTCATCGTGCCCAGTTCACGGATCCTTTCTTTCAAGTGGATATTGCCGGCTGACCAGTCTGCACCCGCACTCCTGCCATACCTGAAATAGAGCAACAGCCAGGCAGATGCAAGAATGACAAGCCCGGTTGGCACTGCCAATAACATCCATTGCAGGAATGAGATAACAGGAGCATCCGGAAACATTACCTGGTAAATTCTCACGAATGAGAGGTTTGGCGGAGTTCCGACCAGGGTCATGATACCTCCGATGGAAGCTGAATAGGCTACTCCCAGCAACAGTCCGGTTGAAAAAGGTCTCTTGGATGCCGGTTCCGGTTCAATCTGCGAAACCACGGACATCAGGATGGGAATAACCATCATCGCCGTTGCGGTATTTGACATCCACATGCTCAGGAAGGCGGTGGCCATCATGAAGCCCATGAGGATCCGGGCTTTCCCTGTACCGGTCAGGCGGAGGATGTTCAGGGCAATGCGTTTGTGCAGGTTCCATCGTTCCATTGCCAGGGCGACCAGGAAACCGCCCATGAACAGGAAAATGACATGATTGAAATAGGCTGACGAGACGGTCTGCCCGTCCATGACTCCTAGCAGGGGGAATAAGATAACCGGGAGCAGGGAGGTGATTGCCAGCGGCAGAGCCTCCGTGATCCACCAGGTTGCCATCCAGGCGGCGATGGCTAACGTAAAGCCGATTTCAGGATGGTCCGGATCCGGGGTAAGAATGAAACCCAGCACAATAGCCAACAAAGGACCGGCAACCAGGCCTATAGTTTTACCCTTGAGCCTTGGCTGTCTCATTTCTGTCTGGCCAGGAAGATACGGATATTGCCTTCGATCCTGCCCATTACGTTGGCTGAATCGGCCCGGACAAACCGTTCTCCGGTGATATTCTCATAAAGCTCGATATACCGCTCCGATATTTCCTGGACAAGGGAGTCTGGCATGAAGGGGACCGCCTGTCCTTCCTTGCCCTGGAAATGATTTTCTATGAGCCATTGGCGAACGAATTCCTTGGAAAGCTGTCGCTGTTCCAATCCTTGCCGGAAATTCTCCTCATAGGTGTCGCCGTAAAAAAAGCGGCTTGAATCGGGGGTGTGTATTTCGTCAATGAGATATATCTTCTCCTCCTTCACACCGAATTCATATTTGGTATCCACCAGGATCAGTCCCATCTGGGCAGCGATTTCGGTTCCGCGCTGAAAGAGCCGGTAAGTGTACTCTTCAATCTGGCAGTAAATGGATTCCGTCAACAGTTTCAGGTCGAGGATCTGCTCCCTGCTGATATCTTCGTCGTGACCGACATGGGCTTTGGTTGTGGGGGTAATGATCGGACGGTCGAATTTCTGGTTCTCTTTCATTCCTTCAGCAAGGGGAACCCCGCACAACATTTTTTTGCCTGCCAGGTATTCACGCCAGGCATGACCGGTGAGATAACCCCTTATGACCATTTCAACCGGGAGTGGTTCCACTTTCCTTCCGATGGTCACCATCGGATCCGGGGTGGCTAATTTCCAGTTGTCGACGATATCGGACGTGGCATCCAGAAATTTGGATGCAATCTGGTTCAGTACCTGTCCCTTATATGGAATGCCTTTAGGCAACACCACGTCGAAAGCTGATATCCGGTCTGTTGCCACCATCACCAGTATTTCATCACGGATGTTGTACACGTCGCGAACTTTCCCCTTGTAAAGGCCAACCTGTCCGGGAAATGAGAAATTCGTCCTGACAATTGCTTCCATGGATCGGTTGTGATTTTAGGTTATTTTGTCTCGTAGGCTTTGACTATCTGCTCCACCAGTTTATGCCTGATGATGTCCTGCTTGTCGAAAGCAATGATAGCAATCCCCCGGATATCTTTCAGGATTTCTTTGGCGTGAACGAGGCCCGATTTATTAACATCGGGCAGGTCGATCTGGGTAATGTCCCCTGTGACCGCAAATTTTGAGTTTTCACCCATGCGGGTCAGGAACATCTTCATCTGGTTGATTGATGAGTTTTGTGCCTCGTCCAGTATCACGAAGGCATTTTCGAGTGTGCGGCCTCTCATGAAAGCCAGCGGGGCTATCTGGATTACATTATCTTCCATATACTCCTTCAGTTTCCTTGCCGGCATCATGTCCAGAAGGGCGTCGTAAAGCGGCTGGAGGTACGGATCGAGTTTCTCCCGGAGGTCACCCGGCAGAAAGCCCAGGTTTTCACCTGATTCAACCGCCGGCCGGCTAAGAATGATCCGCTTGACTTCCCGGTTTCGCAAGGCTCTCACGGCCAGCGCGACGGATATGTAAGTCTTGCCGGAGCCCGCAGGCCCGGTGGCGATGAGCAGGTCATGTGTCTGGTATTTCCCGACCATTTCCCGCTGATGGGGAGTTTTGGCTTTGATGGGTTTGCCGTTGTTCCCAAACAGGAGGATGTCCTCTTCGATCATCTCATTTTTCCCTGAGGTTCCGTTTTCCAGCAGGATGCCTTCCAGTTCCGCTGCTGACAACCGGTTGTATTTGTCCAGGAAATTAAAAAGCCGTTCCATCATGTCCTCGAACCGGGTGATCTCACGGGCATCACCGACTGCCTTCAACTGATCGCCCCTGGCAATCAGTTTGATCTTGGGGAAGAACCGGCGAATAACCTCAAGATGCTGGTTGTTGGCCCCATAAAGGAGCAACGGATCAATGCCCTTCAAATAGATGATTTTTTCAATCATGCCTTGTGGATAAAGTCGTATTTTTGCGCCTGTCAGGCAAAAATAAAGATAATCACGGATTTCAAAGTGTAATTGTGTGCATGGCTCTTGTCACCTTAACAACCGACTGGCAGGGAAGGAATTTTTACTCGGGAATGATGAGAGGCCGGTTGATGCAGCTGATGCCAGACGTCCGGATTGAAGAAACCACTCATTCCATTGAACCGTTTCATGTCCTTCAGGCAGCTTTTATGCTCCGGCAGGTCATAAAGGAGTATCCGGCCGGTAGCATCCACCTCCTGCTGGTCAATCAGGGATATGTTCCCGATGTTTTACCCGCTGTGGCGAAGTATCGAAACCAATACCTGGTCGGATGGGACGATGGGATACTTGCCTTTATCATAGAGGAAGAACCGGAAGAGTATTTCCGGATCAGCCCCGGAGTACTGACCGGAATTGACCGGATCCTGGGCATTCGTGAAGATTGGTCAACCATCCTGCCAAGCTTTCCCGAATTGTCGGTATTTGCACGCATCGCCTCGTTCCTGGCGGGCAACGGAAATCTGGTAGATGCCGGTGCCGAGAACGTGAGGGTTGGCTTACCCACCTCCTGGCTGCCGGTCCTCTCCAGGGATGAGGTAGAAGGCCAGGTCATTTTTATTGACGGCTATGGAAATGCCATAACCAATATCACCTTCAGTCAGTTTGAAAGAACAGGGCAGTCGCGTGATTACGAGATAATCATCAAATCGAATCATTACAGAATCTATTCACTTTCAGTCACCTATACGAATTCTGAACCGGGGGAACTCCTGGCCCTTTTTAATTCTGCATCTCTCCTTGAAATCGCTATTGCGCAAGGAAGTGCCGCCGATCTGCTGGGTCTGGAACAAGGGGCTCCCGTTAAAATCAAATTTGACTATGACAAACAGAGAGAAGACATTGGAATCTTTCAGCCACCTGCTTGATATCATGGACCAGCTCAGAACCGGATGTCCCTGGGACAGGGAGCAAACCCTGGAAAGCCTCAGGACACTGACCATTGAGGAGACCTATGAGCTGGCGGATGCCATCCTGGATCAGGATATGGATGGAATCAGGGAGGAATTGGGCGACCTGTTGCTTCATATTGTCTTTTATTCCAGGATAGGCCAGGAAAAGGGAGCCTTTTCCATTGACGAGGTCATTCAGAGCATCAGTGAAAAGCTTGTTTTCCGCCATCCCCACATTTTTAGCAACGTGGAGGTTCAGGACGCCAGGGAAGTCGAAAGGAATTGGGAAAAGATCAAATTGTCGGAAAACGGGAAAAAAACGGTTTTGGGAGGGATACCCGGATCGCTGCCTGCAATGATAAAGGCTTACAGGATACAGGATAAGGCCAGGGGTGTCGGATTTGACTGGGAGCACAGGGACCAGGTCTGGGATAAAGTCCACGAAGAAATCAGGGAGCTGAAGGATGAGTTGCAAAGTAATCAATCCCGTGACCGGATTGAATCGGAATTCGGGGATGTGCTCTTCAGCCTGATCAATGCGGCAAGGTTATACCAGATCAATCCCGAGAATGCCCTGGAACGGACGAATCTGAAATTCATACATCGCTTTAATTACCTTGAGAAAGAAACCCTGAAAAAAGGTCTCAGTCTTAAGAAGATGTCGTTGGAGGAGATGGACCGGTACTGGAATGAGGCTAAAAAGAGCGATCCCTGAGGGGTTCATTCAACCGGTTCCGGATTCCCGGCCTCCTGTTTTGTTTCGCTGACCGGTTCCGTAAAATCATGGCCGGTGGCAATCAGGATATTGTACCAGGTCAGTATTTTGCAGATATCGGACAGGTAAACCTTCAGCCGGTCATAATGGGGTAAGATTTCCGCAAAATAAGACCTCAACTCATCCGGGCTGGCTTTCTTGGGATCCAGGCAGGAATTTCCGTTTTCTTTCTTAAAAATGCTGACCAAAACCTCTTTTAAGGGCTTGTCTTCGGCATCCGTAAAAACGGCAATTTCTTCCAGCGAGCTGATCCGGTTGGCTGCATGGGTCGGCATCCTTTGACCGGTTTCCAGGCTTTCAACAATGAGAACGTTCTTGCCCTGGGATACCATTCTGTATAATCCCGGCTTTCCCGATATCGCTACAAGATCTTTAAGTTCCATGGGCTCAAAAATAGAGGAATAATCCGTTTTCTCAATTCATGCCCCGGGCTTTCTTGATTTTTTCATAAGCCTCATTGAGCTTCTGAAATTTCTCATTGGCTTGTGCTTTGATTTCTTCACCCAGGTAGGCAACCTTGTCGGGGTGATATTTGACCGCCATTTTGCGGTAAGCTTTCTTCACCTCATCGTCAGTGGTAGCGGAGTTGATTTCCAGTACCTGATAGGCAGCTTCCAGGTTGTCGGCATAGAGACCCCTGATGGAGATAAAATCTTCTGTGCGGATACCCAAATAATGCGAGATCCGTTCAACGGTCTTTTGCTCCTCATCGGAAACCAGTCCATCGGCTTTCGAAATTCCATAGAGAAGGTGGATGAGCTGAAGCCGTGAACTGTAATCCATGTTCCGGCCAATTTGCCTGCTTATCTCTTCAATAGGTATATTCTGATCGAGGACATTCCTCAATACCTGGATGGCTTCCAGGGCTCCTTCCTCTCCGAATGACCTCCGGAAATAGTCCTTGACAAAATCCAGCTCTGACCTCAGTACCCGGTTGTCGGATTTCATGACCGCGGCAATCAGGACAATCAGGCTTGATAGAAAATCACCCTGGGTGGTGTTCCCATAGCCTCTTCTCATAGTTTGGCCCTGTTCGGGAGTATTGCTGTCCAGCAGAGAGCCAAAAGCAAAGCCCAGCAGACCCCCAAGGGGACCCAGCAAGGCCCATCCCAATCCGCCGCCGATCCATTTATTAAATCTTGCCATCTGATTTTTGTTTTAGAAGGGCATCCAGCTCAATGATTTGCGGAACTATCATTTCTTTTCCGTCATTCCGGATCAGGGCATCGGCCATCGGGATTTTCCGGTCATCTGTCCATTGATTGTGCAACCTGGACAGAACGGTTTCCCGATTCACGCGGTCCCGCTCCATGACTCGCCTGATTCGGATTTCTTCCGGACAAGTGACCAGGATGTTGAAGTCCATGGACCGGTCAAACCCGGATTCGAATAGTATAGCCGCCTCGTGGATGACATAAGGAAATGCAGTATGCCCCTCTGCCCATTTCCGGAATGCGTCCGATACCCGGGGATGGATGATGCTGTTGAGTTTTTGAATCGCTGTGTTGTCGTGAAAAACCAGGGCAGCCAGTTCCTGCCGTTTCAGCCGTGTGCCATCAAAATATCCGGGACCCAGCCAGGCGTAAAGTTCCTGATGTATCAGCGGATCTTGGTCCGTCAACCTGCGACCTTCAGCATCCGCTTCGAATACCGGAATGCCCAGCACCCTGAAAACAGCTGCAACCAGGCTTTTTCCTGATCCCATACCTCCGGTTAGTCCTATACACAGCATCTTACCTGGTCAAGCGGAGGTTAATGGGGTTCGTTCTTAGGGCTCATTTCCAGGACCAGCTTAGAGAACCTGAAACCGGTAACCGTAAGATCCCCGAGGACATCGGAGAAAGATCCGGCAAAACGTTGCAAATCAACGGTGTCGGTAAAGGCTACCGGATTCCGGGGAAGCAACGGCTTGATCTCCCTGAAATCAATGATAAACGGATCCTTGGAAAGATTCCAATTGTGTTTCAGAATGGAAAATCCCAGGCCTTCCACCTTGAGGGTCAGTTTCCGGGGCATGGGGCTCAGCAAGACATAATCATCCGGCAAATTAATAAACCTGACCGGATGATTGATATCCGTCTGGTAACGGTTTTCGAGGGCATTCAAAAACCAGAGAACCAGGGCTATGGCAATACAGAAAAGGAAAATGAGAACCTGGCGCCGCCTCTTGATTTTCTGGGGACTTACCGGCTCAGCAACCTGGTTACCGGGCAGGTTTTCCATGTCTACTGCTTGGGTTGGTCGGTCAGGTCTTCAGCCGTACGCACAATGGAGGCCTTGTCCACTCTGATCCGCACATTCTGGTCGATCTCGAGCATTACGGTACGATCAGAGACTTCTGAAATACGGCCATAAATACCTCCTGCCGTAACTACTTTATCCCCTTTTTTGAGGGACTCCCGGTAGTTCTTCAAATCCTTCTGTTTTTTCATCTGCGGACGGATCATGAAAAAATAGAAGATCACGATGATGGCCGCAAAAAAGATGAGGGAGGAATACATGCTGGGTTGTTTGGCGGTTGTGCCGGTTGCCTGAATAATGAAAGCTAATGTGCTCATATTGGGATTGATTGATTATTTTTTACTGGTTGGGACAAACACCTCTGCTGAGATTTCGAGTTGAACGGTATTGGGCTGGGTATTGGCCAGTATATTGATTGATTTATGGACTGTACCTGTCTTCCCGGCTGAATTGAACACTACCTCGATGCTGCCGCGATCACCCGGTTTGACTGGTTTGGTTGACCAGCTGGGCACAGTACAGCCGCACGTGGAAGAAACCTGTGAAATAACCAGGTCAGCTCCTCCTGTATTGGTGAAATTAAAAACAACAGAAAGCTTTTCTCCTTGGATCACGGTCCCGAAATCGTGATGATCAAAATCGAACTCCATCACCGGAAGCTCACTTGTGGGTTTCTTGCCGGAGGCTGTGACCGGATTGGTGATTAGGTCAGGTGATACCTGGTTTTCCTGAGTTGTCCTCGGCTTGCAGCTGGGAAGGGCCAGGGCGCAAAGAGCAAAGATTAAAACCGATCTGACTGAAAATGACATGTTATTGAAGAATTATAAAACGGGCGAAAAGTAATCAAAATCATTTTACTCATCAAACTTCGCCGATCAGGCCCCGACCTGTTTTCTTTATTTTATTTTCAGATCTCAACTGAGTATAAACTTTATCCAGGATTCCGTTGATGAAGTAACTGCTTTTTTCGGTACTGTAATACTTCGAAATCTCAATATACTCATTCAGTGAAACCTTGGTTGGGATGGATGGGAAATGGATGGCCTCGGCAATGGCCATCTGCATGATCAGAATATCCATCCAGGCCAGACGGTCATAATCCCAGTTTTCACTGTAGTGCCTGATCATTTCCTGATACTCTTCAGAATGGATGATGGTTTTTCTGAACAGGTCGAGCACAAAGATCCGGTCGTCCTCGCTGCTGTACATCGACAGCAGGCGCAGTCCTGAATGTTCCTTCCAGCGGCTCAGGGTTTTCAGAACCATGGATCCGATGAATTCGAGATCGTCATTCCAGTAAATGCTCTGCTCTTCCAGCACCTGTGCGAGAAAATCATCCGGGATGATCAGTTCCGAGACCAGGCGGCTGATGAATTTCTTGTCCTGGTCAAATGAATCAACCGGATTGCTCATGTACTGAAGGTATGTATCCCAATTCAGCATTTTCCTGTAAAGATTCCGGATCAATTCCTCCTGATTGTTCCAGTTGATCTTTCTTTTGCCGGCGAAATCATTGAGGGCTTGGCTTTGATTGAGCTGGCTGATAATCCTGTTTTCAACAAAACGTCTGTTGGGATTGGCTTCCTCTTCCGTAGGAAGGAATTTGGACCTCGCAATTTCGATGCGCTGCCCGGCATATCCGGCCAGGTCTGATAACAGCATGAGGATCAGATGATACAGGTCAAAACTCTTTTCAATGCTAAAAACCAGTTCTTTTTCCACTTGGGCCAGGCTTGCATTTTCGGTTGCCTTGTAGGCATATAACACCTGCAAAGCTTTGACACGTAACAACCTCCTGCTGATCATCAGGTTAAAGAACTTTTTTTTATTAGAGGTCAGCAAAGGTATGTTTTTTTTCCTACTTTTGACCATTTATGACCCAAAACTGAAACAATTCAAACCAGCAAAAGTATGGATGACAAAGAAAAAATCGAAGGGAAAGATGCTCCGGAGCGGGAAGAAATCTATTCCAAAGTAGTGAGGGCAGGGAAGAGAACTTATTTTTTCGATGTTAAATCGACGAGGCGTGATGATTTTTACCTGACCATCACCGAAAGCAAAAAAGTTTTTGACAGGGAAGGACAATCGCATTACGAAAAACATAAAATTTTCCTGTATAAGGAGGACTTTGACAAGTTTGCTGCAGGTTATGATGATGCCATTGCCTTTATCATCAAGCTCAGAGAGGAAATGGGATTGGCAGAACAACCCGGGGAAACAACGGGAAAGACCTTTAGCAGCGTTGAATTTGAGGATCTTGAAGAGACTAAATAAAGAGTAAAGGCCGGTTAGCCGGCCTTTACTGCTTATCATTACTTAACTGTTCAGGAAAGCAGGAGGGGATATGGAAACCGTTATCAAGGATGTGCGGTCAAAACGGGAATTCGCTGATTTTATCGGTCTTCCGGCCAAGATACATGTCAATCAGCCCAATTGGGTTCCTCCCATTTACCTCGACGAGAAAGGCTTCTTCAACCCAAAGAAAAACTCGTCATTTAAGGGTTGTGACCACATCCGGCTGATAGCCTACAGGAACAACGAACCGGTCGGACGGATCATGGGCCTGATTCCACATAAATACAACCAGCTGAAGAATGAGAACAATGCCCGCTTCAGCTACCTTGAAACATATGATGATCAAGAGGTTGTGCATGCATTATTGCAGTATGTCGAAAAATGGGCCCGTGACCTGGGTGCCGAAAAAATGGTGGGTCCGTTGGGCTTTTCAGATAAGGAACCGCAAGGTTACCTGGTGGAAGGTTTCGATGAGCCTATTCCCCTGGCATGCTATGCCAATTTTAAGTACCAGGTCGACCTGCTGCAAAACGAGGGTTATTCCGGTGAGGTCAATCTCGTGGTCTATAAGGCCGATATTCCGGCTACTGTCCCGCCTGTGTACCAGAAAATCCTTCCCCGGCTTGAACAACTGAATTCCGAATTCAGGATGGTTGACTTCAAATCACGGCTCAAGCTTCGGCCCTATATCAGGCCGGTATTAACCCTTACCAACCGTGCTTTCAGGTTCATTTATGCTTCCGTTCCTTACGAAGAACATGAAATGGATGCTTTTGCAAACCGGTTTATCCTGTTCTTGAATCCGAGGTTAATAAAAGTGGTAGAGAACCGGAAAAAGGAGGTTATTGCCTACCTGGTTGCCATGCCCGATATAACGGACGGATTGCGGAAATGCAAGGGGCACCTTCTGCCGACCGGTATTTTTTCCGTTCTCAGGTCAGGTAAAAAATCGGATCGCATGATCATGCTCCTCGGTGCCATCGATGAACCCTACCGAGGACGGGGACTTGATGTTCTGCTGGCATTAAAGCTGTTCGAGTCGGCGCGCAGGGAAGGGAAAAAAATCATCGACAGCCACGTGGTCCTGGAAGATAACCTCTCCATGCGCAGGGAATACGACCAAATTGGAGGAAAGGTCTACAAACGCTACACGATATTTGCCAAAAGTCTTGGCAATCAATCAGTCTGATACCTAAAACAGATCAATCATGAAAGGGAAACTGGTTATATCCGGGTTGTTGCTGTTGTCTGCACCCGGAACCTGGGCCCAGGATATGCAATCCGTTCAATTCAGTTTTGATAAGGGCTTGTCAGTGAATCGATTAGTCAGGATTGACGGAAAAGAAAACCCGGTTGATGTACCTCTTATCAGTTTCAGGCTGGGGGAGGACCTGGTGAGTACCCGGCAACTGACGGTGGTCAATACCACAGACTCCGTGGTCGCCAGGCTGGATAAGCGGCTCGAGCTCGTGTTTATTCAGGATCCTGGTTTCGTGCCCGGGTGGAAAGGCATTGTCAGGCTGAAGAACCTTACAAAAAAAGATACGCTCGAAGTTTGGAATATAGTCCCTTTCGGAGAAGACTCCTCACGTGTTTACATCACCGGTTTGGGCCGGCACCGGTTATCCAGGACGCATCTGTTCAGGCCGGGATACGAGCCTGTGAATGTCATTGCCCCCGACAATGCATGGAACCTGGGGTATTCCGAAATCAGGCTTCCGTCTGAGAACATTTGTGCCCTTTCCCGACGCACCTCATCCGACAAGGCCCAAATCAAGCGTTTTGAAAATTTGCTGATCCCGGGCAGTTCCGTGACTTACACCCTTTATGCCGATTATTTCACAGGAGCCTGGCAGGAAGGACTCCGCAGGATGTTTCAGGAAAGAATGCTGTACGACCTGGATTCTTTTGACAACACCCTCTATGAAAGGGAAGACCTGAAATGGGTCCGGCATACCTATGCATCACACCTGTTCTACGGATGGGATCATCAGTATTATGACAGCAAGGAGCTGAAGTACAACCTGGAGGCATTCCTGCAAAGAGGTAAAAAATGGTATGGCGGTGATGACTTTATCGGTGTCTGGCCAACCTGGCCGACACTCGGACTGGATCAGCGGAATCAGTGGGACCTGTTCAGGGACATGCCCGGGGGCCTGAAGGAAATGTCGGAGATCGCCGAAATGTGCCGCAGGAACGGAGCAAAATTTTTCATCTGCTATAATCCATGGGATGAGGATACCCGTTCTGAAAACCATTATACAGGGATGGCGGAAATGGTCGGGAAGATTGGAGCGGACGGAGTGGTCCTTGATACAAGGGGCAGCTCGTCGCTGGAACTTCAACATGCCGCAGACAGCGTCAGGAAAGGGGTGATCATGTACAGCGAAGGCATGGCTGTACCCATGGACATGCCGGGCATTGTTTCCGGCAGGGTACATAACGCCCTGTATTATCCCCCCTTGCTGAACCTGAATAAGCTGATCAAGCCCGATTTTGCAATCTTTCGAGTTGCCGAACTGGCTTTTGAACCTATCCGGAGAGAATATGCGACCTCTTTTTTCAATGGTTATGGAACCGAACTGAACATCTTCAAACCCGGACGCCCGGACTGGATTGAGGAGGATTACCGTTTCTTTGGAAAAACCCTGAGAGTGCTTCGGGAGAATACCTCGAATTTTGTCCAGTACGATTTCATCCCCCTCCTTCCGACTTTAGCGGATCGGATATATGTCAATGCCTGGCCGCGGGGCGAAAAAACGGTTTATACGGTTTTCAGCATGATACCGGAAGGTTTTGATGCTCCACTGTTTGAGGCTGAAACGCCGGATGGATATCATTGGGTGGATGTATGGGAGCATAAGGAAATCAAACCGGTCATCACGGGTGGTAAATCCTGTATTCCCATCCGGACCGAAGCTTTTCATAAATCCTGGCTGGGCACCAATAATGAAGGTGCAGTCAGCGCGGTGATCCGGTTTCCCGAAATTCTTAAGGCAGACCTGAGCATTGACAGGCTCACTTTTTCAGCCTCGAAAGGGGAAACCGTAAAAATCTGGGCAGGCGATCCGGATTATGAAAAGAATCCTGCCATATTCCCGGTTGAACAGCAGACGATCAGGCTGGGCGATTACTTTGGCCGCTACGAGGGTGACTTTGTCATCCAGCTGTTTGATGGTCAGGAAATCCTGGATGAAAGGATCGTAACCATCAAACCCGGTGAAGCCAGGCTGGTCAGCAACGTCATCCCAACCCCGGGAACCGGGAAGGCACCCAGGGAAATGGTAGTGATTCCCGAGGGTGTGTTTACGTTTAAAACCACCAACGGTGACGAATTTATCGGATATCCCGCCAATCCTTACTCAGGACCGGTCAAAATGAAATCCTACTACATGGACAAATATCCGGTTACCAACAAGGAATACTATCGTTTTATCCTTTCAACCGGTTATAAACCGACTGATACGGTCAATTTCCTTAAAAACTGGGTAAATGGAAAACCCCTGGGAAAGGATGAAACCCGCCCGGTCGTTTATGTCTCGCTTGAGGATGCCCGGGCCTATGCAACATGGGCCGGGAAACGGCTTCCTACCGAGCTTGAATGGCAGTACGCGGCTCAGACTCCTGATCTGAGGTCCTGGCCTTGGGGCGAAGAAAAAAATGTCAGACGTGAAAACGAGTGGGTTACTAACACCTTGACAGTGAGTAGGATCAAAGGGATCGACAGCACACGATGCAATACGGGAAACGGCTTCCTGGAACCGGTTGGGAAACATTCGAAAGGTGCAAATCCATATGGTCTGGAAGATCTTGTGGGTTCTGTGTGGCAACTCACGAATGATGAATATGACAATGGAACCGTATACTTCGTGATCATGAAGGGAGGAAGTTATTTTAATCCCGGTTCAAGCTGGTGGTACGTGCAGGGAGGACCCAGGGAGCTTCATTACCGGCAGATGCTCCTGAGAGTATCGCGTGGATTCGAAAGAAATGCAACGGTTGGATTCCGTTGCGTCAGGGATTAGAAACAGTACAAAAAAAAGGCCGTCTTTTTGACGGCCTTTTTTTTCATTTATGCTGGTTTGTCAATCCTTATAGTGAATTTTCTGGCTGCTCTCGTCAATGTCCAGCATGCCCTGCTCCTTCATGCGATTGACGATCCTTTCAGCATCCATTTCATTAACTACTCCCCATGTAGTATCGGCAGTGATCTGGTGGATCAGTTTTGCCTTTAGTTTCGGCCGCCTGGCCTTGTTCACGGCAAACAGTTTTTCGGCCGGGTGTTTGACCTCGTCATCCTCGATCTGAAAAGCAGCCAGCTTGGCGGTCACGTCAGCTTCGGTGATGGGTTTTTCCTTCCGGGGTTTGCTGGGTTTCGGACCTTCTTTGACAGCCGGTTTTTTAATTTTCTTTGGCTTGGCTGGTTTCCTGGTCTTTTTGGCTTTTTTTGTGGCTACCTTTTTCGGCTTTTCTTTTGCCGGCCGGCCTCTTTTTTTTGATTCCTGGGGAACAGGTTCTGTAACCGCGGCAGCGGCTTTTTTCGGCCTGCCTCTTTTCTTGGATGCTTTAACTTCAGGTGCCTGCCCTTCAGTGACAGCGCTCTTTTTCCGACCGCGTTTCTTAGGTTTCTCCTCCTCTTTGGCGGTTTCAGGAACAGACTGTACTTTCTTCGGCCGCCCGCGTTTCTTGCCTTCAGATGCCGGTTTGCCGGCCTGGTCCGCTTTTTTCGGTCTTCCCCTGCGACCGGCTCCCTTAGTTTTTTTGGCAGCCGGCTTTTCCGTAATTCCAGCGATTAATTCTGCCGGAATACCTTGGTTTCTCAAGAAAAGAACGGTTTTTTCATATTTAACCGATTTTGAGACGATGAAGAAATCAATTTCTTCTTCCGGATCCATTAACTGCCCTACCGTCAGCACCATATGATGTGAAATAGCGTTGGAATCCATGTGAGCCGTATCAACCCAAATCAGGTTATTGCCGTATACGGGTAATTCCTTGATCAATTCCTTGGGTATTTTGATATTGGAGGTATCGGCATAAATATACACCAGGTAATAATCCTCCTGCGAAAGGATCCGCTCCTTGATGAGCTTGAAGTCTTTTGATTCCGTAAAGAAAATGGATGTTGCCATTGCCTTATTCAAGGCTTTTTTGCTATTGTGAAG
>CAZJNQ010000017.1:0-45045 GCA_964547475.1 uncultured Porphyromonadaceae bacterium | reverse complement strand
ATATAATAACTTTATCCTCGGGAACGACGAATCCATAAAGGAATGTTAAAAGATTTAGTAACTTTTTATTTGCTCGATAAAAGTAAGCAAGCCGCTGTAGCATCTGGCCAAATTAAGGTTAAAAATCATTAAAATATGACAATATAGTTCAATCAACGGTTATAAGTGTTAAATTTACAATTATAACTATGGTGACGACAAAACATAAACCGGTCGAGGATATGAAAACGAAATTTCTTACACCAATGATTGTGTTGTCAGGTCTTTTCTTATGGGGATGCAACTCCGCACCGG
Organism: uncultured Porphyromonadaceae bacterium; assembly: GCA_964547475.1. Lineage (GTDB taxonomy): Bacteria > Bacteroidota > Bacteroidia > Bacteroidales > UBA12481 > UBA12481. The sequence goes on along the minus strand of CAZJNQ010000017.1, from coordinate 44,751 downwards.
AAGGTACTTATCAGGGGATAAATGAAGCCGTTCCGTTCCGCGCGGTTTCATTCGGACTGGATCAGGTACAGTTGCTCGACGGGCCGTTCAGGCATGCCATGGACCTTGACCTCCAGACCCTGCTGAACTATGAGCCAGACAGACTGCTGGCTAAATTCCGGTCGGAAGCCGGTTTGGAACCCAGAGCCGCGCATTACAATGGATGGGAGGATGCCACGATAGCCGGCCACAGTCTCGGTCATTACCTGAGCGCCATTGCCATGGCTTACAAAGCCACCGGTGACGAGCGGTTTATCGGCAGGATCAATTACATCGTGGATGAACTGTCCCTGGTTCAGGAGGCTAACCGGAACGGGTATATCGGAGCCTTCCCCAACGGCAAGAGGATCATGGAGGAAGAGGTGGCCAAAGGGGATATCCGCTCGCAGGGTTTCGATCTGAACGGGATATGGGTTCCCTGGTACACCATTCACAAGGACATGGCCGGTTTGCGGGATGCTTACCGTCTTTGCGGGGTGCAGAAGGCATTAGATGTTGAAAAAAAGCTGGGCGATTGGACCGGGATGATTATATCCGGATTAAACGATGATCAAATGCAACTCATGATGCGCTGTGAACAAGGCGGGATCAGTGAAGTACTGGCCGACCTCTCAGTTGATACCGGGGATGCACGGTACATGGACATGGCCAGGAAATTCCATCACAAGGCGATCATTGATTCGCTGGCAAAGGGGGTGGATATTCTTCCAAACCGTCATTGCAACACCAATATACCCAAGGTGATCGGACAGGCAAGGATCTATGAGCTGACCGGCGATTCAGCCTCCCGCAGGGTTGCTGAGTTTTTCTGGGACCGGGTGGTCAATCACCATACTTATGTTACTGGAGGGAATGGAAACGATGAATATTTCGGGAAACCCGATACCCTCAGCAAGAGGCTGGGGCAGGGTACCACGGAATCCTGCAACGTGTACAACATGCTCAAACTGACGCAGCATCTCTTTGAATGGAATGCACAGCCGGCTGTGGCCGATTTTTATGAACGGGCGCTGTTCAACCATATCCTCTCGACCATGAATCCGGAAGATGGCCGTGTGGTTTACAACCTGTCACTTAAAATGGGAGGCTACAAGGAATTCCAGGATCCGTACGATTTTACCTGCTGCGTCGGCACCGGCATGGAGAACCATGTCAAGTACGGAGAGAACATTTATTATCACAACGATCAGGAATTGTTTGTGAGTCAGTTCATTGCCTCGGAACTGAGTTGGACTGACAAGGGGCTGAAACTGGTTCAGACCACCCGGTATCCTGAAGAACAGGGTACCACCCTCGATGTTACCTGTAATAAACCGGTCAAACTGGCTTTGCACATCCGTTGCCCCTATTGGGCTGAACAGGGAGCCGTGATAAAGGTCAACGGCCGGAAAATTCCAGCGAAAACAACTCCTTCATCTTTCATCACGATTAGCCGCAACTGGAAGACAGGTGACAAGGTGGATGTGAGCCTGCCGTTCTCATTGAGACTGGAAGCCATGCCGGATGATTCCACCCGGATTGCAGTCATGTATGGTCCTCTTGTTTTAGCGGGTGACCTTGGACCCATAGATGACCCCGAAGCCAAATCACCCGTATATGTTCCGGTGCTGCTGACTGAAAGCCGAAACCCTTCGGACTGGCTCAAACCGGTTGAAAACAAGTCTAATACCTTTATCATGTCAGGAGTCGGAAAACCGCGCGACGTTGAATTGAAGCCGTTCTATCAGACCTATATTCGCAGATATTCAGTCTTCTGGGATATTTTTACCGGGGAAGCCTGGGATAAAAAGCAGGCAGAATACAAACTGGAGCTTGCCCGCAAGGCAGAGATCAAAGCCCGTACCATTGATTTTGTCCAGCCGGGTGAAATGCAGCCTGAGAGGGAGCATAACTTTAAAGGGGAAAAGACCACGCCCTATATGTTCCAGGATCGGATGTACCGCGAATCCAGGGGGGGATGGTTCTCGTTTGATATGAAAGTGCTTCCGGATCAGCCTGTCATTGTAAATGTCGAGTATTGGGGCGGATTTCCGGGCAGCAAAACGTTTGACATTATGGTTGGCGACACCAAAATAGCCACCCAGAATATATCAAGTATCCGCGAAGGCCAGTGGATCGACATTGATTATCCTGTACCTGAAGAGCTTACCCGAGGCAAATCAAAAATAACCGTCACCTTCAAGGCGTTTTACGGCCACATGGCGGGGCCGGTTTTTGGCGTCAGAACATTAAAAACAAATTAACGACCAGGTCATGAAAAGCATCAGCGTCTGTCTTATGGGTTTGATTTTTTGCGGATTAACCTGTTCGTGCACAAAGGAATCGTGCGAATGTGGAATGGATCAGCCCGTACTTTTTCAGTATGAATATATCAATTACGCCTGGGGGTACAGGCACCATGGCTTCATGATCAGCCCCGACGGCACTATTCATGGCTTCAGACAACCGACAGGCTGGAGAGAGTTTGATTCTACCGGTTTGATCAGCAAGTCGGATCTGGAATATAATCTGAATCAGTGCGATACTGTTTTCGGAGTGGTTGACAAGGATCTTCTCACCCGGTATTTCAATCAGGTTGATGAGATCCGGACCGGATCAATCAAAGACCTGGGCATGCACATGGCCGATGCAGGAACGGGGGTGTTTTCAGCCTGGTTCTGGATATCATCGGAACAAAAATTCGAGCGTGTATTTCTGATCTCCAACGGTGATGTCAACCAGGTTAATGATCACAGTAAAACCAATGGCCTGGTGCAATGGCTAAAAAAAACCGGCCAGAGAACTGACCGGTTTTATTGGTTCGGCGATCAGTAAAAGATCAGAATTCGATCATAATTCCAATTGTCGGCAGAACCGTTCCCGAGAAAGAGGGAATCGCCTTGAGCTGATAACGGGTACCGTTGTCGGTAAGGATGTAGTTGCCGTTTGAATCCTTTTCACGAATGATGTAATCCGGCTGATCTCCCTTGAAATTATAGGCGTTCTGCACGTCGGCATAGAGCATCAGTGACCACCTTTTGAAATAGAAACGTTTATCCACCCTGATGTCCAACTGATGGAATGCATCCAGTCGCAACGCGTTCAACTGACCGTAGTCGAGGAGTGCCCTGCCTGTTACATCCCAGGCCGCTTTCAGAGAGGAGGTTTCCAGATCATAAGGGGTATAGGGTGTGCCTCCGAGAAATCTCCATTTAAGGCCGGCGCTCCAGTTTTTGTCAAAATCCTTCTGAAGGGTTATGTTTAAAATATGCTTGTTATCCCAGCTGGTGGGCACGTACTTACCTGTGACATCCTGGAACTGACTGACCACGAATGTGTAGGAAAAGATCACGTTTAACCTGATTTTATCTTCCAGGCGGGTCCGGTTGAGTACTTCGAACCCAAATGCCCTGCCTTTCCCGGTGGAGGTCACTTCTTCGTCACCAATAACTCCGAAATCAGCACCTTTAGTAGCCAGGCTCAGCGAATCGCGGACGGAGAAGGGATAGTTGTCATACCATTTATAAAATCCTTCCAGCGAGGTAACCATATTATCTCTCGGCTGGTATTTCACGCCTGCTATCACATGATCGGCCCGGATGTATTTCAGGTTGTTTTCCTTGTTGACCAAAAGCCCATCTGCATTCTTGAATCCCAGGGTAGTATAGGCGGGAAGCTGAAAAAAGCGCCCGGCATTCATGTTAAGGCTGATTTGATCTGTCAATGAATAGGCCAGTGATACTCTCGGAGAGGTCTGCCTGAGCAGATTGATCATGCTGGGGGAATAATTGTTGGCGTCCATACGGATGCCTGCCGAAGCCACCAGTCTTGAATCAAGGAAGGTTTTGCTCGCCTGGCCGAAAGCACCCCATTTCAGAAGTGAGATTTCCGTGCTATAATTGATGTCGATCAACCGGCCGTCCGAGTAAACCTGCTGGCTCGTCTTGTTATTGTACCTGGAATATTCGGATGAGACTCCGTAGATCAGTTTAAAATCTCCATACCGGCTGGTATTCTCAAAACGGAATTTATTGTCGATCTCCTGGGAGAGATAGTCCAGTACACGGGGTCTGGATTCATCATTGTCCGGATATTTGTACGATACATTGTTAAGCATGTTGCGGCTGAGTACCAGGGTTTGAAAGGAATTGCCGCTGAAGTGCTTGTATACCGTCCCGATGGCATAACTCCATTGCTCATTGACCGGGATATTGGTGAGGATATATTCTTGCGACGGGGTTGGATTGGAAATGCCGAGGTTTAGAACATTTTTATCAAGGGCTCCGATGGAAAGTACCGTAAGTTCATCTCTCGGGGTAAGCTTGATCTTATATTTCATCTGATAGTCGTTGAAGGTGGGCAGGAATGGCAATCCGATCAGATTAAAAAGTAAGCTTAGATAACTTCTCCGCGCGGAAAAAACCAGGGTGGAATTCTTCGTGACCGGTCCGTCAAGCGTCAGGCTCACCTCTGAGGCCCCGAAGGTTCCGCGTAGTTTAAGACGCTCGGGATTGCCATCCACCTGCGAGAATTCGAAGACTCCGCTCAGGGCATTGCCCCGGTTGGCGGGAAAAGCTCCTGAATAAAAATTAACCCCGTTGATCAGGTCGGCATTCAGAATACCGTTTGGGCCACCGGAAGCCCCCTGGGTGGCAAAGTGGTTGATATTGGGAATTTCCATCCCATCCAGGTAAAAACGGCTTTCACTCGGTCCTCCGCCCCGGATGATGATGTCGCTCCTGAAAGAGGCTCCGGATCCCACACCGGGAAGCGAACGAAGTACCTTGACAATATCGCGGTTACTGCCCGGGCTGGTTTCGATCTCTCTGACGCCGATACGCTGAAGCGAAACGGGACTTTCCTCCGATTTGCGCAGGAGGGAAGCTTTGACCACAACTTCCTTTAATGCGGTCTCCTTACTGTTCATTTTAATTTCCACGTAAGAGGGGCTGGCATTGGTAACCTGCACCTCCGGTGAATATCCCATCTCATAACCGACATAGGACGCCTGCAGGGTGATAAACCCGGACACGAGGCCTGTAAAGAGGAATTTACCATCGAGGTCACTGGTGGTTCCTATAGTGGTTCCTTTGACAATGATATTGACGAAAGGGAGTGGTTCATTGCTGACGGCATCGAACACCTTCCCTTCAATTTTACCCGAGTTCTGGGCTGACAGTGGAATGACCGACCCCAAAAGGCCGATCAGAAAAACGGGTAGGAATTTTACAATTTCTTTTCTCATGGATTACCTCTCGTTTTTTATCAGTTTGACAGATGCTTTTGCCAGAATATCCCTGGCAGTGGTGATGGTTGACAAGTCGGTATAGAGCTTGCCGTTTTTCCCGGCGTAATGGCCATGTCCTATTGGATTCAGGAAATATTCGCGATCCGGGTTGAGGGGATCTACGGTTACCGAATAAACCAGGGATGGCTGGCATGATGTCCGGTAATCCGGATCGTCATACAGACCATTGGTCCAGAATTCGTTCCAATCCCAGGGCTGGTTGATCTCAAGCATCACCATGAACTTGCCGGGAATTTCTTTTTTGATGCCGGAACGGAGAACAAAGTCAGCCTTTGGAGTGGCTCCCGTGTAGCCATCCACAACGGGATGAACCGAATCGGGTAACAAGGGAACATTGAAATAGGCTGAACGCTTGTGCAGCCAATAGGGAAGGGTGGCCGGCCTCTGTTGGGGACCAGGGACGCTTTTCCATACTTCCCGGTCGATAGCGCCGTGTCCGTAAACACCCGTACCCAGATACCGGGTAATGAAAAGGGTTTGAATATAGTTGCCTTCCAAGTCTTCAATCCAGATGGCAAAAGTGGGATGGTTGTGTTCCTCTCCCACGATAAACGTCAACTCGATGGATAGTGGTTCTTTCAAACCTCCTGACTGGATGATATCCACAAGGGTTACTCTCTCCTGAATGCTTCTGGCAGGTCTGCAGCTTCCGAAGAGCAGGAGGATCCCAACGGTTATGACAAATAATGGTGTTACACGTTTTCTCATTGTACTGATTCATATTTTAACCGTAAACAGTTAACGTCCTTTTTTGTTTGGGAAAAGATAAAAAAAAGACCGCCTGCATCAGGCGGTCTTTATGACCCATAAAAGCAACCACAATTGTCTAGTTCCAGGGCATTTGAGCAAAATCAAAGATGCTCAGATATCCTAATTGTATGATTTTTAACATTTTATCCCAATTAACCAGATCCACATGGTCTGTAAACTGATGATACTCGGCAGGCATTCCGGCCATGAAGTAATAGATCGGTATTCCTTTGGCGGCAAATGACGCGTGGTCGCTGCCCCCGCTCGGACGGTCAGATCCCCTGAAACTGATCTCAAGGCCCATATTCATCTCCGTATTGAACTTCTCGACCAATTCCTTGGATTTGGGGAAACTGTTGGAATAGTTCATGCTTATTTTCTTATCCTGATCTTCTCCAGGGCTGTTGCGGCTGATCATGTCGTAGTTCAGGTAGCAGAGGATCTTGTCCTTGTAAGGATGCTGTACAAAATAGTTGGAACCGATCAAACCTTTTTCCTCTGCTGTCCAGGCTGCAAAAACGATGGTTTTCTCGGGTTTGATGCCGCTGGCAACCATGCCCCTGGCAATGGTCATAACGCCCACGGTGCCTGAGGCATTGTCATCTGCGCCGTTGTAAATGAAACCATTCTGATTTCCCAGATGATCATAATGTCCGCCTACAACGATAATCTCGTCCGTGTTTTTCCCTTCGAGGATCCCGATGACATTCCGTACCTGGACGATGCGTGATTCGACGGTGGTCTTGACCCGGATGAACTTGCCGGCCAGTTCCCGCGAAGCCGGTTTCCCGGTTTGGGCAATTTGCTTTTCAAGTGCGGCAAGATCCACTCCTGATCCGGCCAGGATCTCATTGAGTACCCGGTCGGTTATGGTCAGGCTGATCAGTTCCCCACCAACCTGGTCACCCATGATCCGCATGGATTTCCGGCCTCTGTTCTGGGGAGTATCGCCCTCATAGGTTGAGCTGTTATAACGGAAGGGATAATTGGCCACCCACTGGGATGTCGGGTTGGAGCCTGGCCTGTACTCGATCACACCCACCGCACCGCGTTCAACAGCCCAGGAATACATTCCTCCCGGCTGCCTCATGCGGGCAAACATCATTTCCCGGTCACCCGGCTGAGGCTGGGCAGGCGTTTCGGGCTTGAATTTCTCGTATGTTTTGGAACCCGGTTCTTTGGAGCCTGGGAAGCCTGCAAGCTTGATCAGGAACTTTCCCTTCAGGTCCATTCCCTTGAAATCATCGTAACCGTTTTTCTCGCTCACCAGTCCATAACCGATAAAAGCTACAGGAACTTCAACTTCCATACCCACTTGTCCCGGATTCACCGAGAAATCGGTCTGATACTCAAAATCAACCGACCGCGAGGCGGATCCCGATCGTGTGATAATGCTCAATTCCTGAACCGGTCCGGCTGAAGATTCCACGAGGGTGAAATTCTGGAAATAGGTTTTTTTAGGTTCCGGGCGTTGAGGCTGCTGACCGGGCGTTCCACCCGAAGGCCGCTGCCCGCGACCACCGAACCGTTGCTGCTCGGCATCGCCACCGGGGAGCAGTCCCAGGATCTTGAACTGAGAGGCTATGTAATCCGCTGCAATATATTCGCCCTTGGTACCGGCCTCGCGGCCGTCAGTCCAATCGGAGGCCAGAAATTCCAGTTGTCCCTGGATAGCTTCCTTGGTGATGGCTTGCAATCCCTTGTCACGGGCTGAGTCCTGTGCAAATTGCGGAAGGGTTGCGGCCAGCAGGAAGCTTGCCATTAAGATGAGTTGACGAAGTTTTTTCATACGATATGTTGTTAGGTTCCATCAAAAGTAAATGATGGATTTGGTAAACACGGAGAACAATAGTTAAAAGTTGTTAAGGCTTGAAAAAAGAGAAATGCACTTTCCCGTATACCCGGGTTTCCAGCCAGTTTTCATATTCGTCAAACCGGATTCCCGGACCGTGTTCGAGGATCACAAAGCCATCCGGCTTGACAGGAGGATTTCTCAACAGGAGCCCGGGAAGTTCAGACATACCCGGCATATCAAAGGGTGGATCGGCGAACACCACATCAAAGGATTCCCGGTTTCTCCTGAGGAACAGGAAAACATCTGCCTGCATCAGCCTGATCGATTCGATTTCCAATGACCGGATGTTCTTCCTGATAGTCTCACAATGCATGCGATCCCTTTCAACTGCCAGGATCCTTGGACATCCGAGAGAGGCAAATTCATAACTGATGCTGCCGGTTCCTGAAAAAAGATCCAGGGCACTGACGGCTTCAAAGTCGATCCTGTTACGCAGGATATTGAACAGGGCGCTACGGGCCAGATCGGTGGTCGGCCTCGCCTTGAAGGTTCCCGGGATATGGGTTATCCTTCCGCTCAGGTATCCGTTAATAATGCGCACTCGGCCAGGTTGATCAATTGAGCGACGTGATGTTGTCCGACAGATTTAAATCCTTCGCTGTAAAGGAAATCCGTATTCAGCTGCGCCATGGAAATTAGACCGGCATAGCCATCCAGGATTTTCATTCCTTCCGCGTATTGTTCCGGCCAGCCCGAGATAATTACAGGAGTATTCTCTTGCGGAAGGCTGAACTGGTTAAAGGCATTCAGGACAAAATAGACCAGGTCCGGATCTTCATGAATCGGATAGCTGTTGTAGAGAATGAGTTCATTCGATCGTACCAGCACCAGCTCGGCCAGGCCCGGTAGCACATTCAGGTAAAGCCTTGAGGGTTCGGGTTTCGACAGCGATTCGCGCATGGACGATTCGATAAGGGGTCCTGCGGTATGCACCAGGATAACGTCATTCAGCAGCGCCAGGGCCTGCTGGTTCAGATCTTTCCTGACACAAAAAAGCAGATGAGCCTCGGTCGAGTGCAACCTGAAATGGAGCACGTTCTCCTGTTCCGACTGGGTTCCCGACAAGACCAGGTATTTGGCATTATCACGCGGTTGATAAAGCGGCGCAGGCACAAGGGTGGCTCCCGGTGATTGCAACATCAGGTGGACCGATTTATAATTCCTAAGCAGAACTCGGTCAGCCTGAAGGAGTTGCCTGAGCCGCAGGCTTTGATTTTCCGGAGCGACGGGAGTTTCAAACCAAATGCTCTTCAGGGCAACAAATTTCATCCGGATAGTATCCAGCACGGAAAAACCGAAATAGCATGGACCAAACTGGATGACCAGCCGGTAGGTTGAGGTTATACTGGAATCAAAAGAATCGTCTATGAAGAAAAGATCATTCAGGTTATTCCCAGTTACCGGCGTTATTATTGGCTTCCTTGACGTTCCCTACCCGTATGCCCTTGAAATCCTTGGCGATATCATTCAGGTTGATGATAAGCTGGCGGTCCAGACCGCTGAGGAAATCGAAATTCAATGCTCCGGCTTCAAAAACCGGCACCTGGATTTTAGAAGCGGTGGTGATCGTTCCGGCTTCAAGGAGAAATTCCTTGCCGTTACCATAGGGTATGTAACGGAGCGAGTCAACCGGATATCCTTTTGGAAAAATAGAATCCAGGACAGGCACAAAGGTAGTTCTGCGGATGATCAATCCCTTAGCCACAGCCAGTGAATCATCCTCGCTGCCTTCTGCATAAACAACCGGGAATGAATCATTGTTAATGAAGTTCAGAAGGGTGTCAAAACTGCCTGTGTATTTCTGATAAACCGACTTATAAGCTACCTGGGCGGTTCGAATGTCTTTCAGCTTTTCAATCACTTTTCCTTCCCTGATCTTTCTTTCCTTATCAAAGTTGATGGGTTTCATAATGCCACTGTAAATCAGGTAGGCCAGCACAATGATCACACCCCCCAATAAAACCTGGATAATTATTCTGACGGTTTTCATTACTCCGGAATTGTTTAAGTTTGACTGCAAATTTAATACAAAAAAATAATAACGTTTTACACTTCCTTCTTTTTTCTACTGCATGATATCCGGGTCATTTGCACTTCAAATAAGCAATAATCTTGGGCATGAACCAACCGAAGGACAGAGCCGTCTGATAGACTCTTTGCCGGGGTTCATTTTAAGCAGGGACGACCGGATTTTCGTCGTCAGAGGTTACGCGGGCACAGGTAAAACCACCCTGGTTGCGTCACTGGTCAGGACATTGGCCGCTTACCGGATGAAATCAGTGTTGCTGGCTCCCACAGGACGGGCCGCCAAGGTGCTGAGCAGTTATTCCGGATACCCGGCTTACACCATTCATAAGAAGATTTACAGGCAGAAAAAGATGGTGGAAGGATTCGGGGAGTTTGGCCTTGACCGGAACCTTCACCGGGATACCCTGTTTATCGTCGATGAAGCTTCCATGATCAGCAATCAGTCGTTGGAATTGTCTCCCTTTGGTTCCGGCAGGCTTCTGGATGACCTGATATCATACATCTACAGCGCACCGGGCTGCAAGCTGATATTGATAGGCGATGATGCCCAGTTGCCGCCTGTCGGTTTTGAACAGAGCGATGCCCTCAACCTGGAATACCTCAGCCGTTACGGCATGCCGGTGGAAGAGCACTGCCTGAGGGAGGTGGTCAGACAGGCCGGCAATTCGGGAATCCTGTTCAATGCCACCTATATTCGTAACAAGCTATCGGAAAACCCGGAAATCAAAGGTTTTCCGGGCCTGACAACCGGAAGTTTCAACGATTTTGCCCTGATTCATGGGGACACCCTGATGGAAGAATTGGAACGGAGCTATTCTTCCGTCGGGATCGATGAAACCATGGTCGTCTGCCGTTCTAACAAGCTGGCCAACCGTTACAATAAAGGCATCCGTGATTTGATCCTGAAATATGATGAGGAGATCCGGTACGGCGACCTGGTCATGGTAGTCAAAAACAATTACTACTGGCTGAAGGATTCCCCGGAAATCGATTTTATTGCCAACGGCGATATTCTCCAGGTCATGAGGAACAGGGGAGAGAAAGAACTATATGATTTGAAATTCAGGGATTTAATGCTCCGGTTCACCGACTTCAGGACTATCGAGTTTGATGCAAAAGTATTGATGGATACCATTTTCGCCGATACTCCGGCACTGGACAGGGAACGGATGCGCAATTTTTTTGCTGCGGTGGCGGAGGATTATCAGTACATGAAAGGGAAGAAACATAAGACCGACGCTATCCGGGAAGATCCTTACTTCAATGCGCTTCAGATCAAGTTCGCCTACGCGGTCACCTGCCATAAAGCCCAGGGAGGGCAATGGAAACACGTTTATATTGACCAGGGCTTTATCACTGAGGAAAAAACCGACCGCGAATACTACCGGTGGCTTTATACAGCCATAACCCGGGCTACCGAAAAGGTGTTCCTGGTCAATTTCAGGGGTAGGGACACATGATCATGTGTCCCTACATGCCAATAATCTTGACCAACACCCGCTTGGCCCGTTTACCGTCAAACTCCCCGTAGAAGATCTGTTCCCAGGGCCCGAAATCCAGTTTTCCGTTTGTAATTGCCACGACCACTTCCCTCCCCATGACCGTGCGCTTCAGGTGAGCATCCGCATTGTCCTCAAAACTGTTGTGACGGTATTGGCTGTAAGGTTTTTCCGGAGCCAGCGTTTCGAGCCATTTTTCTATATCCTGGTGGAGCCCGGATTCGTCATCATTGATGAAAACCGAAGAGGTTATGTGCATGGCGTTGCAAAGCAGAATACCCTCCCGGATCCCGCTTTCACGCAGGCATTCCTCAACTTTGTCCGTGATATTGATCAATTCCCGCCGTTTGGTGGTTTGGAACCAGAGCTCCTTCCTGAATGATTTCATGACAGGCTAGGTTTCAAGTTTCATATCGGAAACCAGGAATTGGATCTTCCGGTCAAGTTCCTGTTCCGCTTCAGGCAGCCCGCTGACGCTGGCAACCGGGGTCCGGACGCTGAAATAGAATTTGATCTTGGGCTCGGTTCCCGAAGGCCGGGCGGAAATGATGGATCCGTCTTTGGTTATGAACTGCAGCACATTGGATTTGGGAAGGCTGATATCGTAACGGAGGTGAGAGATCATGTCATAGGCTTTACGGCTCAGGAAATCATGGATCATAACTACATCCGAGCCACCGAGGCTTTCGGGAGACTGCCTTCTGAACCTTTCCATCATGGCTTCGATCTGTTCAAGTCCGGATTTTCCTTGTCTTGTGATCGAAATCAGGTGCTCTTTATAAAACCCGTATTGGACATATAAAGATTCAAGGAGATCCAGGAGCGTCATGCCTCGTTCCTGAGCCCAGGCAGCGATCTCAGCTACAAGGGCACAGGAAGAAACGGCGTCCTTGTCCCGGACGAAGCTGCCAGACATGAAGCCGTAGGATTCTTCGCCCCCTCCGATAAACGCTTCTTTTCCCTCTTTCAACCGGATGATCTCGGCAATGTACTTGAAACCGGTCAGCACTTCGTAGGTCTTGACTCCAAACGAGTTGGCGATGTCGGTAAAAAGGGGTGTCGTAACTATAGTCCTGGCAATAAACTCATTGCCCTTAAGCAATTTTTTATCCGACCGGTTTTTCAACAGGTAATAGACGAGTAGGGAACCCGTCTGGTTACCGTTGAGCAGCTTGAATTCACCACCCGGCCTGCGCACGGCGATGCCCAGCCGGTCGGCATCCGGATCGGAAGCCATGACCAGGTTGGCTCCCTGCTCCCTGGCTTTTGCCAAGGCCAGGTCAAGAGCGGCTTTTTCTTCCGGATTGGGCGATTTGACAGTGGGAAAGTTTCCGTCCGGAATATCCTGTTCGGGCACATGGATCACATTCGTAAAGCCAAAACGATGGAGAATCTCAGGCACCATCCTGACTCCCGATCCGTGAATCGGGGTATAGACGATCTTCATGTCGCTGTGCTTCCGGTTTGTGTCCGGATTCAGGCTCAGGGTGCTCAGGCAATCCAGGTAGGCTTTATCCACTTCGGGCCCGATGGAATGGATCAGGGAGAGAACAGGGTTTTGCCTGACTTTGCTGATGCGGTTGATCTTTTGCACTTCTTCAATGATTCCGGCGTCATGGGGAGGAACAACCTGGCCTCCGTCCTCCCAATAGACTTTATAGCCATTGTATTCCTTCGGGTTATGCGATGCAGTAACAACTATGCCCGATTGGCAACCCAGGTGGCGGATCGAAAAGGAGAGCTCGGGTGTCGGCCGGAGGTCATCAAACAGGTAAGCATGGATGCCGTTTGCCGATATAACCCGGGCTGCCATTTCAGCGTAGATCCTTGAATTGTTCCTGCTGTCATGGGCGATTGCAACCTTCAGGTCAGTTCTTCCCGGGAAATTCTTTTTCAGGTAATTGCACAGCCCTTGAGTAGCCATTCCGATTATGTAAATGTTCATGCGGTTGGTCCCGGGTCCCATGATGCCCCGCATGCCTCCGGTTCCAAATTCCAGGTCCCTGTAAAAAGCTTCGACGAGCAGGTTCGGATCATTCTCGATCATTCTTTTTACCTCATCCCTGGTCGCCTGGTCATAATCGGGCGTCAGCCAGGCTCTGGCCTTGTCCTGAATTTTTTGATCAATCGCTTCCATCTCGGCTCTATTAAGATTAGATCTTGTTCTTATCCAGATATTTTTTATAGCATTCCTGCAAACTCTCTTTCCAGTGAGGTATGGATATCCCGAAAGCGTTTCTGAAACCCGAGGTATCCAGCACGCTGTAAAACGGACGGGGCGCCGGCAGCGGGTACTGTTCGGTTCTGACAGGTATGACCTTGCATGTTAATCCTGACACTGTCATGATTTCACAGGCGAAATCATACCAGGAAGCCACACCTGAATTGCAGAAATGAAAGATTGAGACTTTCCCGTGCATGTCAGGCTTTTCTGTCAGTCCCCCCAACAGGATGATAATCGCCGAAGCCAGGTCCCCCGCGTAGGTCGGGCAACCGATCTGGTCCATGACAACGCTGACCGTCTCCTTTTCCAATCCCAGCCGCAGCAGGGTCAGGAAAAAGTTCCGTCCGAATTCCGAATAGAGCCAGCTTGTCCGGATTATGACAGATGTTCCTCCGGCCTTTTTCACCGATTCCTCCCCCTCCAGTTTTGATTTTCCGTACACGGAAGCCGGATCCGGAAGGTCAGATTCCCTGTACGGCAACCAGTGTTTACCGGAGAAGACGTAATCGGTTGAGATATGAATGAAAGGAATCCTTTCATTTTTCGCGGCCAGGGCCAGGATTCCGGGGCCCACGGCATTGACCAGGCGGACTTTCTCGGGTTCCTTTTCCGCCTGATCGACTTCAGTATAGGCGGCACAGTTGACGATTGCGGCGGGGTGATGAATCCTGATCCATCGGTTGACCGCGGATGGATTGGTGATATCGAGCCCGGGATAATCCGTTGCCAACCATTCAAATCCGTCAGTACCGGCCGGAGATGACAGCAGTGAAAGACCCAGTTGCCCGTTGGCGCCGGTAATTAGGATTTTCATGATGCCCTATCTGAAAATAAAGTTCATGGATGCTTCACTTAATACGGGCAGAACCTGATCCTTGGCGCTGACAAGAACCCGGTCTGACGGTATCGGCCAGTCGATTTTAAGACTGGGATCCTGGTAATGGATCCCTCTCTCCGAATCGGGATGATAGAAACTGTCGCATTTGTAAAAGAAAACAGCCCATTCGCTTGTGACGGCAAAACCGTGGGCAAAACCCTGAGGTATATACAGCTGCAGCCTGTTCTTAGCACTCAGTTCGATTCCATAATATTGACCGAACGTAGGTGAATTCTTCCGGATGTCGACAGCCACGTCCCAAACGGATCCTTCCAGGACCCGCACCAGCTTGCTTTGGGCATAAGGGGCCAGCTGGTAATGCAATCCGCGGATGACTCCGTACTGCGACAGGCTTTGATTGTCCTGAACAAACTGATTGTCAATTCCATGGGCGGCCAGATATCGCTGGTTGTAACTTTCCAGGAAGTACCCCCTGGGGTCCTCAAAAACCCGTGGTTCGATCAGCAGCAGGCCGGGAAGCGGAGATTCTACTATTTTCATGTGAGACGGTTACCTAGACTTGATCTTTTCACTGGCCAAGGCAATGAGGTACTGGCCATACTGGTTTTTTTTGAGCGGTTGGGCCAACGCTAACAGTTTTTCTCTTGATATGTAACCCTTCTTGAAGGCGATTTCCTCCAGGCAGGCCACCTTTAATCCTTGCCTCTGCTCAATTGTCGCAATAAACGTCGAAGCCTGGAGAAGGCTGTCATGCGTGCCTGTATCCAGCCAGGCCATGCCCCTGCCCAGCACCTGGACCTGTAAGGATTGTTCTTCGAGATACAGGCGGTTCAGGTCCGTAATCTCAAGTTCGCCCCTTTTGGAAGGTCTCAGTGTCTTGGTTTTGGCCACCACGCTGTTATCATAAAAATAGAGCCCGGTTACGGCATAATTTGATTTGGGGTTTTTAGGTTTCTCTTCCAGGCTCAGGACTTTCCCATTTTCGTCGAATTCGGCGACTCCGTATCTTTCAGGGTCCGTTACGAAATAGCCGAAAACGATCGCTCCCTTCAGGAGTTGTGAAGCATCCTCAAGGATACGGCCGAAATTGTAACCGTAAAAGATATTGTCTCCTAAAACCAGGCAAGCTTCCTCTCCGTCCAGGAATTGCTCCCCTATCAGGAAGGCCTGTGCCAGGCCATCAGGAGAGGGCTGCTCGGCGTAGGAGATGTTCAATCCCAGGTGCTCTCCCGTCTCAAACAGGTCCTCGTACAAATGCAGGTCCTTTGGGGTAGAAATGATCAGGATATTCCGTATTCCTGCAAGCATCAGGACCGACATCGGGTAGTAGATCATGGGCTTGTCATAGATCGGTACTATCTGCTTGGAGATGCTTTTCGTGATCGGATAAAGCCTTGTGCCCGCCCCGCCGGCCAGGATGATGCCTTTCATTGTATCAGAACTTTAGGAGGTTTTTAAAATAGGTGATTGTTTTTTCAAGTCCTTCATCCAAGTCGATTTTCGGCTCCCATCCGCCAAGCTCTTTTTTCGCGAGGGAAATATCCGGCTGCCGCTGACTCGGGTCATCCTCGGGCAACGGCAGGAAGATCAGCCTGGATTTCGAACCGGTCAGTTGCCTCACCTTTTCGGCCAGTTCCCGGATGGTGAATTCACGGGGATTTCCGATGTTCACCGGCCCTGTGAATTCATCCCGGGTGTTCATCATCCGGATCATGCCTTCAACCAGGTCATCCACATATTGAAAACTGCGGGTATGCGTTCCATCGCCGTAAATGGTAATGTCCTCTCCTTTCAGACACTGGATGATGAAATTGGAAACCACCCGGCCATCCTGGGGATGCATGCGGGGGCCATAGGTGTTGAATATGCGGATGATTTTTATCCGGATCCCGTTCTGAAGATGGTAATTCATGAAAAGCGATTCCGCGCATCTCTTGCCTTCGTCATAACAGGATCGTGACCCGATAGGATTCACATGTCCCCAGTAATCTTCCCCCTGTGGATGGACATCGGGATCGCCATAGACTTCGCTTGTCGAAGCCTGGAGTATCCTGGCTTTGATGCGCTTGGCCAATCCGAGCATGTTGATGGCGCCCATCACTGAAGTTTTGATCGTCTTGATCGGATTGAACTGATAATGTACGGGCGATGCAGGGCAAGCCAGATTATAGATCTCATCGACTTCAAGGAAGAAAGGCATGGTGATATCGTGCCGGATCAGTTCAAAGTAGGGGTGGTCGGCCAGATGAATCACATTTTGCTTGCTACCGGTAAAGTAATTATCGAGGCAAATGACTTCATTGCCCTCATTCAGCAAACGCTCACATAGGTGGGAACCGATAAATCCCGCCCCACCGGTGACAAGGATTTTTTTCATGATTTTCTATTTTCTTGCTTTCCGGCCAACTCCGCAATAGGAAAACCCGTAATCAGCCATTTCGACAGGATCATAAATATTACGGCCGTCAAAAACAACCGTTTGCTTCATCAGTTTTGACATGACCTTGTACCGGGGCACCCGGAACTCTGACCATTCCGTCATCAGGACCAGGGCATCCGCATCAATAAGGGCTTCATATTCATCGTCGACATAGCTGACTGCGTCCCCGATCTTCCGCCTGGCTTCAGGCATGGCAACCGGGTCATAAGCAACGATACGGGCTCCCGAGGCGAGCATTTGCTCAATAAAGACCAGGGCCGGGGCCTCCCGCATATCATCCGTGTTGGGTTTGAAAGCCAGGCCCCAGAGAGCGATCTTTTTCCCTTTCAGGTCACCCTTAAAAAAACGGGAAACCTTCTCAAACATCATTTTTTTCTGGTCTTCATTGACCTCCTCGACGGACTGCAGCACGCGCATCTTGTAACCATGGGCCGCTGCCGTTTTGATCAGGGCCTTGATATCCTTGGGGAAACAGCTTCCCCCGTAACCGACTCCCGGGTAAATGAATTTCGTCCCGATCCGGCTGTCGCTGCCGATCCCCTTTCTGACCATGTCCACATCTGCGCCCATGATCTCACACAGGTTTGCCACATCGTTCATGAAACTGATCTTGGTGGCCAGCATGGAATTTGCCGCGTATTTGGTCATCTCCGCGGATGGAATGTCCATGAACAACAACGGATGGCCATTGAGCACAAAAGGTTTGTAAAGCCTCGACAGGGTTTTCTCGGCTTTTTCACAATCGACGCCGCATACGATGCGGTCGGGTTTCAGGAAATCAGCGATGGCTGATCCTTCCTTCAGGAATTCAGGATTGGAAGCCACATCGAACCCGATCTCAACACCCCTCAATTTCAGCTCCTCCGCAACTGCTACCCTGACCTTGTCAGCGGTTCCGATCGGCACGGTGCTTTTCGTGACCACCACCAGGTAGTCTTTCATGTGCTTACCGATATCATGGGCCACGCTGAGAACATATTTCAGATCGGCACTGCCGTCTTCATCCGGCGGTGTTCCGACAGCAATAAAAACGACGTCCGCTTCAACCAGGCTCTCTTCAATGTCAGTGGTGAAAAAAAGCCTTTCTTTCTCTACATTTCTCTTAATAAGGTCGTCCAGCCCGGGTTCATAAATGGGCACCTGGCCACTGTTCAATTTGTCAATTTTGTTCCGGTCAATATCCACGCAGACTACGGTAATACCTGTTTCCGAGAAGCAAGTCCCGGTGACCAGGCCCACGTACCCTGTTCCGACGACAACTATTTTCATAAGCAAACGATTAGCGTAATTCAGTAATAACCAATTTACTGTGAAATAATATTTATTCAGAATATCACTTCAACTAAGATAGACATATTCGTTAATGGTGGTTTATCAGGCCCCTAAAATATACAGAACTATGCAGGTTTACCAGCCTGATCAATCCCCATCGATCAATTTGTTATATTTTTGTCCAGAATGAACATAGCCTATTATTTTCATAGGGTAGTTAAAAACGCGGCCTGGCCATTATGTATTGCTTTGGCGGCTGCGGCCATGGCTTATCTCTTAACACAAAATCAAGAAGAAAAATTTACTTCAGAGATGGTTGTGTATCCTGCCAGTAACACCAACGGAGATAATTTTCCTTTATGGACGGAATCACAAGAACCCGGTTTGTCAAGGGCTGAACTGGTAAATCTCAGGCAATTCTGCAGGTCAACCGATATCCTCGAAGAAACGGCACTCAGACTCTTTGCCCAACATCTTGTTCTGCAGAAACCCGACTCACGCATCTGCTTTCCTGAAACCTGGCTGGCCATGATGTCGCAGGTTCCTGACGAAATAAGGCAGCTGGTACCTCTGTCGGAAGATACCATTGGCCTGACCTCTGACTCTTTGCCACAGCCCGGAGTATTGCCCGACTCTTCTGCGACCTTGAGCACCATAGTTGACAGCACGCCTGTCATTTACACGGTCAGGGCGGGTGACTTTCCATTGCTCATTGCCGAAAGATATACCCTCTCGCTGGAGGAACTCGAGCGCTTTAATCCCGGGAAACTGGATCCCATTTACGGAGGCCAGCAGCTGTTGGTCGGCTATTCGCCGGTCACGGTCATTAAAGAAGTGGCGAAAAAACCGGCAAAAGAGACCGGTATGATCCGGGAAGACAGCATTACGGCCAGACCAGATCTGGCGGATGAAACCATTACGAGGCTGAAGGCTTTCATTGAACGGAATCCGGACAATTACGTTACCCGCACGTTGTCATCTGACCATCCGATCTACGGTATCCGGCGAATGGGCAAGATTCGGGTAAGCCCGGTCAGGGGATCGGGTTTTGTCAGGATCGGTTTTGGATCCCCTGATCCGGCAGTCAGCATGAATACCCTGCAGCTGTTTGCTCTGGTTTGTAACTCGCGGTCCTGCAAACCGGGCCATCTACAACTCTGTATCGTTGAATCTCCTTTGATACCTGCTTCGCCGGATCCATCCAATCGGCCGGTTTTCATTATCGGCGCCTTTCTTGCCGGATTGCTATTGACGGGACTGTTGATATTCCTGTTTGGTTTATTCGATCCATCCATTAAATATCCCGGGAGGTTCTCGCGATTATCGGGACTTAAAATACTGGGAGTTTGCCCGGTTATTCGAAACAGGCATCAACGGATCACTAAAAGTTATTTCCGGGCTGAAAGATGCCTGATACAGATAGCCCAGAGGATCAGACTGATCAAAACGGAACAACCCCTGCAAAAAGAAATTCCTTTTTTCCTGTTTTTGGTGAGCATGCGCAAGCAAGAAGGAAAGACACTGATCGCTGCTGAAATTATTAAGCAGATGAGGCGCAATGGAATGAAAGTCCTGGCTATAAAACCTGTCGGACAGGACAGTGATTTATCGGGGCTTGTCAAAGGCCCTCAGTTGAAGGAAATTTGGGATTTTAACTTTACCGTGCCGGAGCACTTGCTGAATGTAAGAAATCTGAATGAACTCATCCAGAACTATACTCTTCTGACCCAGGGCTATGATTTTGTCATTATTGAACTTCCGGCTTTGATAGATCATGATTACCCCGCTTCACTGGTCGGCTCCGGCGGCATGTCCATCTTGATCAGCAGAGCTTCAAGTCGCTGGACCGAACCTGAAAATGAAATGTTCGCATTCTATCGCCGGGCAGCCGCCCACCCGGTGTATGCAATCCTTAACAGATGTTATCCCGTCGAGATCTGAAAGAGGCTTAACGGCAGGATTAAAAAATAGGCCGGTATCGCTGACAAATCGTGTGAAAATCTTACCTTTGCGGCCAAGTTTCATCAAAATAATGTCTAACGCATTAATTAATTGAGTTTTACAAAATGCCAGAAATTGAAAAGAAATCGGTTGAAGAAGAAGCCGAAAAGAACCTGAAAGCGGATGAAGAAATTCCGCAGGAAACAGAGAATGAGGAAGTTGAAGTTGACCTCAACTTTGACGAAGAAGAAGTGGTTTCACCGGATGAAGAAGAGGAGGAAGAACCTCTGATCCCGGGTGAAGAAGAAAATGAGGAAGAGGATGTAGAGGACGTACGGTTGTTGATTCCAGCCGGCGCAACAGGCCAGGAATTTGACTGGGATCGTTATGATGCCGAACAGGATGGCTATTCGCCGGATGAGCGCAAGCACCTTGAAGCCATGTTTGACCAGACACTTTCAGTCATCGCTCCCTACGAGGTGGTCGACGGGACGGTGGTTTTTATGAACAAAAGGGAAGTGGTTGTCAATATCGGCTACAAGTCGGAAGGAGTGGTCAGCCTGAATGAATTCCGCTATGATCCCGAACTTAAAATCGGAGATAAAGTTGAAGTCTATGTTGAAACCCTGGAAGACAAAAACGGCCAGCTGGTGCTTTCGCACAAGAAAGCCCGGGCGCTCCGGTCATGGGATCGCGTTAACGATGCGTACGAAAAAAGTGAGATCATCAAGGGTTACATCAAATGCAGGACCAAGGGCGGCATGATCGTCGATGTTTTTGGGATTGAAGCCTTCCTGCCCGGTTCACAGATTGATGTCAAGCCGATCCGCGATTACGACATTTTTGTCGGGAAAACCATGGAATTCAAGGTTGTCAAGATAAACCACGAATTCAAGAATGTGGTGGTTTCACACAAAGCACTGATCGAGGCGGAACTCGAAGTACAGAAACAGGAAATAATCTCCAAACTTGAAAAAGGACAGGTTCTTGAAGGAACCGTTAAGAATATTACTTCCTATGGCGCATTTATTGACCTGGGAGGCGTTGATGGCCTTATTCACATCACAGACCTGTCATGGGGCCGGGTGAATCACCCGGAGGAAATAGTGCAACTTGACCAGAAAATCAATGTTGTCATTCTTGATTTTGACGATCACAAAAAACGTATCGCACTGGGCCTAAAACAACTGACTGCTCACCCGTGGGATTCGCTGTCCAAGGACCTGAAAGTTGGTGATGTTATCAAAGGGAAGGTCGTGGTAATGGCCGATTACGGAGCATTTGTCGAGATCGCCCCGGGTGTGGAAGGCTTGATCCATGTTTCGGAAATGTCCTGGTCGCAGCATCTTCGCAGTGCTCAGGAATTCCTGAAAGTAGGTGATGAGATTGAAGCCATGATCCTGACCCTTGACCGGGAAGATCGAAAAATGTCACTCGGCATCAAACAGATGCGTCCGGATCCGTGGTCCGATATAGAACAACGTTACCCGACGGGAACGCAACATTCAGCCAAAGTCAGGAATTTCACCGGATTTGGCGTGTTTGTTGAAATTGAAGAAGGTGTTGACGGACTGATCCATATCTCAGACCTTTCCTGGACCCGGAAGATCAAGCACCCTGCTGAATTCTGCTCCATTGGGGATGAAATATCGGTAGTGGTCCTTGAAATTGATAAAGCCAACAGAAGGCTAAGCCTGGGGCATAAGCAGCTGGAAGAGAATCCATGGGATGTTTTTGAAACCATGTTCTCCGAAGGAACGGTGCATGAAGGAACGGTCATCAGCGTTTTCGACCGGGGCGCCGTGATTGCCCTTCCTTACGGCGTCGAAGGTTTTGCTACTCCGCGCCACCTGGTCAAGGAAGACGGAACACCTGCAAAAGCCGATGAAAAGCTCCTGTTCAAGGTAATTGAGTTCAACAAGACCGCTAAACGGATCATCTTGTCTCACAGCCGTATTTATGAGGATGAGAAAAGGGCAGAGGAAAGTGCTGAGAAAAAGACCAAACCTGTGGTCGAGAAAGCCTCAAGAAAGCCCAAAACCAGCATGGAGTCCACTACCCTTGGCGATATTACCGAATTGGCGGCATTAAAGGACAAGATGGAAGCCGCTGAGAAAATCAACCTGAAAAAAGAGAAGAAAACGGTTGTTACGATTCTTAAGGAGATTGAAAAGCCGGTAGAAAAGGTAGAAGAGGTTGAGAAAGTTGAGAAAAATGAGAAGGTTGAGAAGGTTGAGAAGGTTGAGAAGGTTGAGAAGGTTGAGAAGGTTAAAAAAACGGAAAAGGCCAAAAAGCCGGAAAAACCCGAAAAACCTGTAAAAGCAGCTGCCAAGGCTAAGAAAGTCGAGAAGCCCGAGAAGGTTGAAAAGCATGAGAAGGTTGAAAAGACCGAAAAGGTAAAGAAGGCTAAAAAGGAAGAAACTGCCGTGAAAGAAAAGCCTGCAACCAAGGCTCCTGCCAAGCCAAGGAAGAAGAAGGAAACTCCCAAGGAAACAGAAAAAGCGCCTGAGCAGGAAGGATAAACGGATGAAGTTTTCCCTGACTATACTGGGAAGCAGCGCCGCAGTTCCTACTGCCAGCAGAAATACGACCGCTCATGTGCTGAATGCGCATGAGCGGTTTTATTTAATTGACTGCGGGGAAGGAACCCAGTTGCAAATCAGGAGGAACAGAATACCTCTGGGCAATATCCAGCAGGTTTTCATCAGTCATCTGCACAGTGATCACCTGCTGGGTATTTACGGTTACCTGTCAACATTGAGCCTGTTGGGAAGAAAAGCGGCATTGAACCTGTATGGCCCGGCAGATCTTGAAAACATTATTTCCGGGCATTTCAGCCGGGTTCCGGATACTTTGCTGTTTCCATTGAACTTTACTGCCTTAACCGAAACGGGCCTGAAATTGATCCACGAGGATAAAGCGGTTGAGGTGTGGTCTTTCCCGGTCAGGCACAGAACTCCGACCTGGGGATTCTTCTTCCGCGAAAAAACAAGGACTCCGGAAGGTTATTCCGCTTACGGCCGTTCGTATGCTTACTGTTCCGACACTTTGTTCGATCCCGGCTTATCTCGCTTCTTTATGGGGTGTGATCTTCTTTATCACGAGGCGACCTACTCTGAGGCACACCGGAAAAGGGCTTTTTCGACCACTCATTCAACGGCCGCTCAAGCCGGCGAAATGGCCAGGCTTTGCAAGGCCGGACAATTTGATCATTGGCCACTTTTCAGCCCGGTACAAGGATGTTTCGGTTCTCCTGGAGGAAGCCAGAACGGTTTTTCCTGATTCTTTGGCTGCCGAGGACGGAATGATCATTGACATTCAACCCGGAATGAAGGATTAGGAGTAATTTTGAGAGGCTAATTTAAATCACTTGATGACACAAACGATACTCATTCTGGATTTCGGCTCACAGTATACTCAGTTGATTGCCAGGAAAATAAGGGAACTAAATGTGTATTGCGAGATACACCCTTACAATCAAATGCCGGTGATTAACAGCGGGATTAAAGGCGTGGTTCTTTCGGGAAGCCCTTTTTCAGTCAGGGATAGAAATGCCCCAAATCCTGACCTGTCGCCGATCAAGGGAAAGATCCCGATCCTCGGGATTTGCTATGGTGCCCAGCTCCTTTCGCAACAATCGGGAGGAGATGTGCTGCCATCGGGCCAGCGGGAATACGGCAGGGCAAAGCTATCTTTCATCGATAACTCAGATCCTTTGTTCAAAGGCATTACGCTGAATACCCAGGTTTGGATGTCACACGGTGACACCATCGTCAGGGTGCCTGAAAATTTCAGGGTGACAGCCAGCACGGATTCAGTCAGAGTAGGAGGATTCCACATGGTAGGGGAGGACACCTATGGGATACAATTCCATCCTGAAGTGTTTCACACGTTTGAAGGAAAGGACCTGTTGCAGAATTTCGTGACCGAAATTTGCGGATGCCGGCAAACCTGGACACCCGACAGTTTCATCGAGACCAAGGTAAGCGAATTGAAGAGTCTG
This sequence comes from uncultured Porphyromonadaceae bacterium, assembly GCA_964547475.1. Lineage (GTDB taxonomy): Bacteria > Bacteroidota > Bacteroidia > Bacteroidales > UBA12481 > UBA12481. The sequence continues at coordinate 20,575 of CAZJNQ010000017.1, read as the reverse complement.
ATCGGACAGGACAGGGTCGTACTGGGACTTTCGGGGGGAGTGGATTCCACAGTTGCCGGTGTCTTGCTGAACCTGGCAATTGGTGACAGGCTGACAGGCGTTTTTATCGATAACGGTTTGCTCAGAAAAAATGAATTCGTGAATGTGCTGAAGTCATACAAGCACCTGGGTTTGAATGTACTGGGCGTGGATGCCCGAAAGGAATTCCTGGGACAGTTGGCCGGCCTGAACGATCCTGAAAGCAAGAGAAAGGCAATCGGCCGGTGCTTCATCGAGATTTTCGACCGTGAAGCGGAGAAACTTTCCGGCATCAAATGGCTGGCCCAGGGAACTATCTATCCGGATGTCATTGAATCCACCTCGGTCAACGGTCCTTCGGCAACGATCAAATCCCACCATAACGTCGGAGGCCTGCCTGAAAAAATGAGTCTGAAGATCGTCGAACCCCTGAAACTTTTGTTCAAGGATGAGGTGAGGAGGGTGGGAGCAGCCTTGCATATTCCGGATCTGTTTCTTAAGCGGCATCCTTTTCCGGGACCGGGTTTAGCCATACGTATACTGGGGCCGGTCACCCAAAACAAGGTAGAGCTTTTGCAGGAGGTGGATGATATTTATATCCAGGGGCTGATTGAGCACGGGCTGTACGATCAGGTATGGCAGGCTGCAGCCATTTTGTTGCCGGTACAGGCTGTCGGGGTAATGGGTGACGAGCGGACCTATGAGAACGTGGTTGCCCTGAGAGCCGTGACCTCCACGGATGGGATGACTGCAGACTGGGCCCGCTTACCCGGTGAGTTTCTGGCGGCCATATCCAATGAAATCATCAATAAGGTTAAGGGTGTCAACCGGGTGGTTTATGATATCAGCTCCAAACCCCCGGCAACAATCGAATGGGAGTAGATTGAACGGAAAGAAGCTAACACCGCCGATCGATGGATGAAATCATTCTTTGGATCAGTGATCATTGGATAGAGGTTATTGCCGCTGCCGTCAGTGTTGCCTATGTGATTTTGGGGGTCCGTCAGATCAAATGGCTTTGGGGTTTCGGGCTGGTTTCTGCCGGACTTTACGCCTGGGTTTATGGGAATTCGGGCTTTTATGCAGGCATGTGCCTGCAGGGATACTATGCCGCGATCAGCGTTTACGGCTGGTGGAACTGGAACCGCAAGGTCCCGGCAACGGGGAAATCGGACGGCTTGCCCGTAACCAACCTGCGCAGGAGAACAGGTTTCATCCTTCTGAGTGTATTTGTCATGATCTGGGCTTTGATTGCCATCATTCTCGACCGGTTGACGGATTCAACCATACCGGTGTGGGACGCGCTGACTACTTCCGGTGGCATAGTCGCCACCTGGATGTTGGCACGTAAGATATTGCAGCATTGGCTGGTCTGGTTGGTTGTAGATTCCGTCTCCATCGGTTTGTACCTGTGGCAGGGATTGTATGCCACAACCTTCCTTTTCGGATTTTATACCGTGATGGCAGTCATCGGATATCATCAGTGGAAAAAAACCCTGCTGCGCACATGAACCGGCATTTCTACCTGGTCGGAGCCGAATCCACCGGCAAGAGCACCCTGACCTTCCAACTGGCGGGCTATTATCATTCCCCGGGAATCAGGGAATATGCCCGGGAGTACCTAATGCATTTGGGCAAACCTTACACTTACCATGATCTGGAACTGATCGCCGGGGAACAGCTGCGCCTGATCGTGGAAAATGAGCACCAGCCGATGGTGTTCTTTGATACGGACCTTATCAATATTAAAGTCTGGTTTCAGGAGGTTTATTCAAAAGTACCGGAATGGTTTCTGACTGAGATGGAAAGCCATGGGAAGGGCACCTACCTGATTTGCCAGCCTGATATTCCCTGGGAACCGGACCCCTTGAGGGAAAATCCTTCCAGGAGGGATCATCTCAATGAATTATATGAAAAGGAATTGGTTCTGGCCGGATTTCCCTATTTTCGGGTTACGGGTTTCGGGGCTGAAAGGTTTGAAAATGCAGTGAAAATTGTTGAACACGTCATTAATGACAGCCAATAACGGGGCAACATGCTCGGAGATCGTTTTTATATAGTGGCCAAAACATTTCAGGGATTGGAAGGGGTGCTGGCCGAGGAGATCCGCTCACTGGGAGTTCAGGATATCGAGATCCTCAACCGTGCCGTCCGGTACCAGGGCGACCTGAAAGCGTTGTATGCCTCCAATTACCGCTTGCGGAGTGCACTGAAAGTTCTTGTGGAGATCAACTGCTTCAATGCCAGGAATGATTTTGAACTGTACCAGGGCATTCAGAAAATCGATTGGTCAAGGTACATGCACCCATCCCAGACTCTGGCCATTGAAGTCGTGCTGAACTCACCTTATTTCTCACACAGCCAGTTCATAGCGCAGCGCACCAAGGATGCCGTTGTCGACCAATTCCGCGACAGAACCCGTAAACGGCCCAGCGTGGACCGCGAAAATCCGGATATCCGGATCTCCATCCATATTCAGGATACCCGGATAACGGTTCTTCTTGACAGTTCCGGCCATTCCTTACATAAGAGAGGCTATCGCTCCCACATGCATCAGGCGCCGGTCAATGAAGTCCTGGCAGCCGGATTGCTGCTCCTGACCGGCTGGAAGGGAGATGGCCACCTGGTCGATCCCATGTGCGGTTCGGGCACATTCCTGATAGAAGGAGCGATGATGGCCTATAATATAATGCCGGGCACTTTCAGGTCTTCCTTTGGATTTGAAAAATGGAAGAATTTCAATTCTGATTTGCTGACTGAAGTGGTGGATCAGGTCGAAGAAAAGCCGGGATTCCCCTTTAAGATCATCGGTGCCGATAAATCAGCCAAAGCATTGATGATGGCGCGGGAAGGCCTCAATAAAAGTTTCCTCGATAAGAAGGTCGACCTGTTGCACCAATCCATCGAAGAGTTCATCCCGCCTCAGGGTAAAGGAATGATGATCGTAAACCCGCCCTATGATGAAAGAATGAAGACAGAGAACATAGCCGGTCTTTACCGGATGATCGGTGATCGCATGAAGCAGCATTATCAGGGTTATCAGGCTTGGATATTCTCAGGCAATCCCGAAGCAATGAAGGCGGTCGGCCTGCATCCGGCCCGCAGGATACCGATGCTGAACGGTGCGATCGAATGTTCATTCCGCAGGTATGACATTTATTCCGGAAGCAAAAAAACCAAATACAAGAAGGCGATCGCACGATAGCTTATAACAGATATAAGTCATAAATTAACCAACCGAAATCACCTACATTTGTCAAACAACACTCAACCCTTCTAAGATGGAAAATCAAGTTAAAACCACTCCCTTTACGAAATTTCACCAGCAACTGGGCGCCAGGATGGAACCTTTTGCAGGATACCTGATGCCGATTGAATATTCCGGAATAACGGCCGAACACATGCAGGTTCGTGAAAAAGTCGGAGTGTTTGATGTTTCTCATATGGGTGAGTTCTGGGTCAAGGGGCCCGGAGCCTATAATCTGGTTCAGCGTTTGACAACCAACAATGTGGCCGACCTGTTCGACGGAAAAGTGCAGTACAGTTGCTTACCAAATGGCAAGGGAGGCATCGTGGACGACCTGCTGGTTTACCGGATCGATGCGATGACTTATCTCCTGGTCGTGAATGCAGCCAACATTGACAAGGACTGGAAGTGGTGTGCCGGTCATGCTTCTGCGATGGGCCTGACCATCGGGACTGACCTCTACAATGCTTCAGACGAGATCGCCCAGTTGGCCGTGCAGGGACCGCTCGCCCTGAAAGCGATGCAAAAGCTGACAGCCGTACCGGTGGCAGATATGGACTACTATACCTTTAAGAAAATACCATTCGCAGGAATTCCCGAGGTTATCTTTTCCACTACCGGCTATACGGGCGCCGGAGGATGCGAGATCTATTGTGCCAACCAGGACGCTGATACTCTCTGGAATGCGGTTTTTGAAGCAGGGAGGGAGTTTGGCATCAAGCCCATCGGACTCGGTGCAAGAGATACCCTGCGCCTCGAAATGGGATTCTGCCTGTACGGCCATGATATCAATGATGAGACTTCACCGATCGAAGCCGGCCTTGGGTGGATAACCAAGTTTGTCCCCGGCAATGATTTTATCGACAGGGCGCTTTTTGAAAAACAGAAGGCTGATAAACCCGGGAAAATGCTCAGGGGATTTGTAATGAAGGAGAGAGGCATTCCCAGGCAGCATTATCCCATCGTTGATCAGACCGGACAGGTGATCGGGGAAGTGACTTCAGGAACCCAATCACCTGTACTCCAAAATGGTATCGGCATGGGTTACATTAGTTCCGAGAATGCTAAAATCGGCAGTGAGGTCTATATTCAGATCCGTAACCGGAACCTGAAAGCTGAAATTGTCAAGCTTCCATTTATTGTAAATAAATAAGTGAAACTCAAAAACTTATTATCATGAGAAAACATATTTTCAATCCTGGCCCCTGTGTCCTGCCCGACCTGGTCAGGGAAAAAACGGCAAAAGCCGTCATCGAACTGGGAAATTCCGGCATGTCTGTCATGGAAGTTTCCCACCGCGGAAAGGATTTTGAAGCAATCCTCAACGAAACGATCGCCATGCTTAAAGAGATCATGGCCATTCCAGAAGGCTATTCCGTATTATTCCTTGGCGGAGGCGCCAGCCTTCAGTTTGCCATGGTGCCATTCAACTTTCTTAACAACAAGGCTGCCTATCTGAATACCGGTACCTGGGCCTCAGGCGCAATCAAGGAAGCCAAGTTGTTTGGCCCGGTTGATGTTGTGGCTTCATCGGAGGACAAGAATTTTACCTATATACCGAAAGGTTACACCATTCCCTCTGACGCAGACTATTTCCATATTACCACCAACAACACGATTTTCGGTACCGAGATGCTGAAAGACATAGACAGCCCGGTCCCGCTGATTGCCGATATGTCTTCGGATATTCTGAGCCGTCCCGTGGATGTTTCCAAATACGGCCTGATCTATGCAGGTGCACAGAAAAACATGGGACCTGCCGGGGTTACGATTGTGATCATCAGGAATGAAATGCTGGAAAGGGTCACCCGCGGCAACATCCCGACCATGCTGAAATACCGGGTGCACGTGGAGAATAACTCAATGAAGAATACGCCTCCCTGCGTTAATGTTTTCGTCGTACACGAAGTACTGAAATGGGTCGTTTCCATGGGTGGATTGAAAGAGATGGACAAGAGGGCACAAGCCAAGGCGGACTTGCTGTACAACGCCATCGACGGCAGCAAGGTGTTTGTCGGCACTGTTGCCAGGGAGGACCGTTCCAGGATGAATATCTGCTTTGTCATGAAAGAACCCTATAAGGACAAGGAAGCCGATTTCCTGACGCTGGCTCAATCCAAAGGGATAGCCGGCATTAAGGGCCATCGTTCGGTAGGCGGATTCCGTGCTTCATGTTATAATGCACTTGAAATTGAGAGCGTCAGGGTCCTGGTTGAGGCCATGAAGGAATTTGAAAGAACTCTGGTTTAACTAATAAATACGGTGCCATGAAAAAAGTATTGATTGCTACCGATAAACCGTTTGCGCCGGCTGCCGTAAAAGGGATCCGGGAAGTTGTTGAAAAGGCGGGCTATACCCTGGTGCTGCTTGAAAAATATACCACTCCCCAGCAGCTGATTGACGCTGTTTCCAACGTGGATGCGATGATAGTGAGGAGTGACCTGATTACTCGGGAGGTCCTGAATGCGGCCGGAAAGTTGAAAATAGTCGTCAGGGCCGGTGCAGGCTACGATAATATAGATCTGCCTGCGGCTACCGAAAAAGGTGTGGTGGTCATGAATACGCCGGGCCAGAATTCCAATGCCGTCGCTGAACTGGCGCTGGGAATGATGGTCTATGGTGCCCGGGGGCTCTATAGCGGGAAATCGGGCACGGAGCTGAGAGGCAAGAAACTGGGCATCCATGCCTTCGGATATGTGGGGAAATACGTGGCTGAAATTGCCAAGGGATTCGGGATGGATATCTATGCCTATGACCCTTACATTCCGAAAGAGACCATTACCCGGGCAGGCGTAAAACCTGTGGATTCAGCCGAACAGCTCTATTCCACCTGCCAGTATGTCTCCCTGCACATACCGGCTAATGACAAGACCAGGAAATCCATCGGGACAGCCCTTCTTTCGCTGATGTCTGCAGACGGCGTGCTGGTGAATACCGCCAGAAAAGAGGTCATACAGGAGGATGAACTGATGAAGATCATGGATGAAAAACTGAAATTCCAGTATCTGACGGATGTGGCACCTGACAGTGCCGAGGCCTTTCAGGCCAAATTTGCCGGTCGCTATTATGCCACCCCGAAAAAGATGGGAGCCCAGACCGAAGAGGCAAATATCAACGCCGGTATCGCGGCTGCCTGCCAGATCCGGGACTTTTTCGAGAAAGGCGACATAAAATTCAAGGTAAACAAGTAGAACCTGGATATCGGATTTTGGATTTCGGATATCGGATTGAATTCCGGTGTCTGATGTCTGAAATCCGATATCTTTTTAATTTTTTTACATGGCAATCCTGAAACCATTCCGGGGCCTGAGGCCACCGAAAGAGATCGCTCACCTGGTTGCATCCAGGCCGTATGACGTGCTTAACTCCGAGGAAGCCAGGATCGAAGCGGCAGGGAACGATCAGTCGCTTCTGCACCTGATCAAGCCCGAAATCAATTTTTTCCCGCCCATTGATGAGCACGAGCCGCAGGTCTATCAGAAGGCTGCCGAGATGTTTGCCCTTTTCAGGTCAAATGGCTGGCTGGTTGAAGATCCCCGGGAAATGTACTATATCTATGCCCAGACGATGGACGGGAAAACCCAGTACGGGTTGGTCGGTTGCGCGGGTGTTGAAGATTATATGAATGGGATCATCCGGAAACACGAACTCACCCGGGCCGACAAGGAGGAGGACCGGATGAAGCACGTCAGGGTGAACAGCGCTAACCTGGAACCGGTGTTCTTTACCTACCGGGCTGTACCCGCGCTGGATGCCATCATCTCGGGATGGATCAAATCCCATGCTCCCGAGTACGATTTTACGGCTTCTGACGGGATCGGGCATCATTTCTGGAAGGTTGATGACGGCGCGGTCATTGCTGAAATTACGCGGCTGTTTGCTCAAATACCCTGTACCTATGTCGCTGATGGCCATCACCGTACGGCTGCCGCAGCATTGGTTGGAAACGAACGGAAAAGGAACAATCCAGCCCATACGGGCAAAGAAGAATATAATTACTTCCTGGCGGTTCATTTCCCCGATAACCAACTGAGGATCATTGATTACAACCGCGTGGTCAAAGACCTGAACGGTCTATCGAAGGAGGATTTCCTGAAACGGCTCAAAGAAAAATTCAGGATTGACAAGATGGGAACCGCGATCTTCAAACCCGATCGCCTGCATAATTTCGGAATGTACCTGGATGAAGAATGGTACAGCCTGACTGCCAGGCCCGGCACTTACAACGACTCGGATCCTATCGGGGTTCTGGACGTCACGATCAGTTCAAACCTCATTTTGAAAGATATACTGGGAATTGAAAATCTCCGGACCGATAAGAGGATTGATTTTATCGGCGGGATCCGTGGGCTCGGCGAATTGAAAAAAAGGGTTGACAGGGGGGAAATGAAAGTAGCTATTGCCCTTTACCCGGTCTCAATGAAACAGCTTATGGATATCGCGGATACCGGTAATATCATGCCTCCCAAAACGACCTGGTTCGAACCGAAACTCCGGAGCGGGCTGGTGATACACACCTTCTAGAGTTGTCAACTTTTTAAAAGCTGGCAACTCTTTTTTTATTGAAATTGTCAAGTAACTCTCCCGGCAGTTACCTCGAATTAACCCTGATGCTGTATTTACCCTTGGCCTGATCTGCTTTCATGGAGATCACCCATTTTCCAAGGTAATCATCCTGATCATCTTCTTCCCAGGAAAATTGCTGATTCCAATTGATATCTGCCAAGGGAGAAATTTTTATTTCCTGAAAAACGGTGCCATCCGGTTTTTTCAGGATTATTTTTAGCTCTCCGCCGCTCAAGCTTCCATTGACATTGAAACTGATAGTGGAATTATCGTTTTTTACCTCATAGGAAAAATCGGTGGCATAGGTCACATCCTGGAGATCTTTGCTGATATTCAATGAATTGTTCTGGGTCAGAGCCCAAACGTTATAATTGTCAAAGGTAATTCCCGGAACCGTGGCCACGACACCTCCGCGACGATAATAAGGTGCAACCCGATCTCTATCAATGTCTTGAAGCTGCTGCTTGTACTGTTCCAATGCTTCCTTCTCGTTATAGAACATGTTTTTCTCAAGATTTTGTAACTCGAATTCATGGCTCTCCTTAATTTTTTGGAGTTCCTTTTCGAGTTCCTCCCCGGTCAGTTTCTTGCCGTCAATGATGATCGTTTTCTCGGTTTCCTTTTTCTCCTTTTCTGTTTTGTTCTGGGCCATAACCCCGCCAACCGGGGCCAGGAAGACAACTAAAAGGATCTGCGTTATGATTCTTGTTTTCATTTCCGTTGAGTTTTATATCCGGAGCAAATATATGCCACGATTGACCGTCCGACGGTTAACGCAGGGTTAATGTCAGGTTAATCCGCAATAAGCCAGAAAGAAATCACCTACTTTTATCCCGGAAAATGAAAAAAAGTCTGACCATATTGCTATTGACAGTCGTGTCAATACTGGTTCTGACAGGTATTGAGGTGATCCTGGTCAGGAAGATTTACCTGCTTTCGACGGAAAAATTTGATTACAGGTATCGGGAAATCGTGCAGAAGGGATTGTTTTTCATTGAAAAAAGATCCGGAAACCGGGGATTGGATGAAACCTATAAGTTTCTGGATGTTGTTTCTGCCGGATACATGAACGTGCTCCGGAGCAAGGATGTCGATACACTTTCTTTCAGGCAGCAAGTCCTGGAGCAATATCAGAAAACGCTCGTCAAGGACCAGAAACTTGATGAGTATCTGAAGCAATACCTGGAGAAAATGGGTGAACCAGCCGGGTTCAGGTCCTATTTCAGGATCACCGATCTGGTGTTCCTGGAAGAAACCAGCGTTTTATCGATCTATAATGAGGCTGACGACAGTGACTGGAATTTTTCAAAGTCATTGGGCGTCCCGGGAGAACAAAAACCGGTCAATCACTATGGTTTCACCGGGAATAATTTCTCGATCGGTTTTGACTATTATATAGACTTCAGCCAAAAAAAGGAGATCGTCCTGCAACAAATCGCAGGCAGCCTCGTGCTGGCGATCCTGGCGCTGGTTGCCGTTGGGTTCATGTTTATATTTACGCTCAGGAACTTGCTCGAGGAGAGACGCTTGTCACAATTGAAAACCGATTTCATCAACAACATGACGCACGAGTTGAAGACTCCGTTATCAACCATATCCGTTGCCACCCGGACGCTTGAAAATGATTCCATCCTGGATGACCGACTGAAAACCAGGGAAACGGTTTCCGTTATTCACCGGCAGAACCGGCAGTTGACCAAGCAGATCAACCACCTCCTCGAAATCAGCATGTGGGAAAGAAAGCAGTTTTCTCTGGAACGTAAAGAGATTGAAGTGGAGCCGTTCTTTGCCGGGATAGCTGAGGCTTTCCGCTGGGAATGCAAGGAATCAGGTTGTGCCGTGGAAGAGAAATACTCCATTAAAACTCCGACAGCCTATCTCGATGAGGTACAACTGACCATTGCCCTTCACAACCTTTTCATCAATGCTGTCAAATACAACCTGGGAGAGCCTCACATCCTGCTGGAGGTGGTTTGCGAAGACCGGTTGAAGATCATGGTAACGGATAATGGTATCGGTATCAGCCGGGAGGATCAGAAACATATCTTTGATAAGTTCTACCGGGTTCATACCGGTAATATTCATAAAATCAAAGGATTGGGTTTGGGGCTGTTTTACGTCAAACAAATTGCGGAGGCTCACGGAGGATCCATTGACGTCAGCAGCCATCCGGGAAAGGGAAGTACTTTTGTTTTAAACCTGCCTGTTCATGGAAAAAGTCAACATTCTTCTGGCCGAAGATGATCCGGATCTCGGAAATCTTTTAGCTCAATACCTGGAAATGCAGGGTTTTTCGGTTAGCCTGGCCCGCGACGGGGAAGAAGCCTGGGAACTGTTCAAAAAATCGGGATTCACCATTTGCATCCTGGATGTCATGATGCCCAAAATGGACGGATTCGAGGTGGCAGAGAAAATAACCGGCAGTTCACCGGATACTCCATTCATTTTCCTTACGGCCAAAAGCTTGAAAGAAGACCGCATCAGGGGGTTGAAGATCGGTGCAGATGATTATATCTGCAAGCCTTTCGAGGTGGATGAGCTCGTGCTGAGGATCAATAATATCCTGAAGCGCTCGGGACTGCAGAATGAAAATGAATTCCATATCGGCCAGGCTACTTTTAATTTTCAGGAACTGCTTCTTGTAACCCGCGAAGATTCCTATAAGATGACCCTTAAGGAAGGCATGCTTTTAAAGTATTTTCTGCAGCACGAGAACAAGCTGGTCAAGCGGGAAGATATCCTGACCGAGATCTGGGGCGAAAATGACTATTTCCTGGGCCGCAGCATGGACGTTTTTGTAAGCCGCCTCCGCAAATTCCTGAGCTCTGAAGAATCGGTTTCAATTGAAACAGTAAGAGGGACAGGATTCATATTCAGGTTGCGCAGTTCCTGAGACCCGTCTGATCCCCCTCTTCCGCCCTGGTTACCCGGAAAAATGATTCCGGAGAGGCCACTACCTGCTGTATCACCCCAAGAATGATCAGGTTGGAAAGGGTATCAACAGCCATCCGGGTTGTCAACCGTGCCTGTTTCTTGAATTCCCGAAGGGTTATCTGATCCTGCCCGGAAAGTAACTCGAAGAGTTTTTCCTCATTCGGGGAGTAGCGGATGAGAGTTCCTTTTTTTTGTTTTCTCTTTTGCCAGACTGCAATGATCACTTCATCTGCCTGGATGTTTTCATCCCTTGAACGTACATAAGCATCATAACTGCCATCCTCATTCTTAACATAATGGGGCCTCAGGGGGCTTGGCGGAACCCAAACCTCCAGTACGGTCTTGCCGCTCTCCTTCCAGATTTTGGATTCAAACCGGATTTCTGGTTTTGAAAAGAGCTGGGCGGCAGACTCGATCATGTAATATTCCTCTTCCGACCGCACCCCCGCGATGACACCGTTGTCCTTCACCCCGATCAGGAGCCTGCCTCCATCGGTGTTTGCAAAGGCTGCCAGTGACCGGGCAATTTTTCTCGAATCGGTGATGCCGAACTTAAAGTCCTGCTGTTGATGCTCACCTTCCAGGATCAGCGACTGTATATAGGAGATCTTCTTCATTCTTTTGCACGGTAAAAATGATTAAAATTGGTCAATTATAGATTCCCGGTCTGATCAGAGGAGCGGCAGGGCATGAAACAAGAGAATATCCCGATCTACGAAAAGAAGTTCAAGGTTCATTCCTACCTGATTGACCCCAACAGGAGGCTTAGCCTTCAAGCCCTGTTCTGGCTGTTCGGAGAAGCCGCCCATTATGATGCAGGCCGGCGGGGATGGGGTTACCAGGAGATGATTGACAGGCACCAGGCCTGGGTGCTGATCAGGGCTCTGGTCGAAGTCAGGCGGATGCCGGTCTGGGAGGAGGAGATCACCTTAAAAACCTGGCCGAGAATGATGGAAGGTGTGCAGGCTTATCGTGACTTCACGGTTTTGGATCAGGCAGGTTCCCGGTTGGCAGCCGGTTCAACGGTTTGGAGCCTGCTTGACTTGGCAACACGGAGGCCGGTGAGGATGTCGGGTGTGGAATATAAGACCGGTTCGCTGGCCGGACTGGCGGCCATTGACCGCAAACCTGAAAAGATTGCCTGGCCTTCGGATATGTGTCCGGTCAACCGTTTTAAAGCCAGGTACAGCCAGCTTGACATGAACCTTCACGTGAATAATGCCCGTTACCTGGAGTGGATCATCAATGAGGTCCCGATGGATATCGTGCTAAACAACGAGATACGGATGGTCGAAGCCAATTTCCTTTCCGAAATCAAGCCGGAGGATGAGATTGAAATCCTCATGAAGCCCATTTCTAAGGATAACAGGGCTTTTTATGGTCTTATCCGCAAAAAGCCGGCAGATAAGCCTGTTTTTGCCGCAGTTCTGACCTTTTGGTAGAGTTTAGGGAAATACTGATATGCCTGATATTGCCCAAAATCTTGCCCTGCTTCGGAACGAATTACCCAGACATGTCCGTCTGGTCGCCGTCTCGAAAAATCATCCTCCTGAACGGATCATGGAGGCCTATCGCGCAGGGCAGAGGATCTTCGGTGAAAACCGGGTGCAGGAACTGGTTGCCAAACAGGAGGTTCTGCCTGCCGATATCGAATGGCACCTGATCGGCCACCTTCAGACCAACAAGGTCAGAAACATCGTACCGTTTGTATCCATGATACATTCGGTTGATTCCTACAGGTTGCTGTTGGAAATTTCAAAAGAGGCCGTTCAGCATAACAGGATTGTTGATTGTCTTTTACAAATGCACATCGCCAGGGAGGAAACAAAATTTGGCCTGGACCGGACCGGGCTGACCGCCCTTCTTAAATCGGTGAGGAGGGATCCCCCGCCAGGAATAAGGATCCGCGGGCTGATGGGCATGGCCAGCCTGACCGAAGACCTTGGCCAGGTGCGAACGGAGTTTCAGGTAATCCATTCTCTTTTCAGGGAACTGCAAGCCGGTTTTTTTAGCGGTAGCGATTGTTTCAACGAACTCTCCACGGGTATGTCGGGCGACTACACGGTCGCCGTTCAGGAAGGGAGCACCCTGGTACGGATCGGAACAAAGATTTTTGGACACAGGTAAAAACATAATAACCATCTGATATGATTGATCTGAGAACATCCTATGCCGGATTGTCACTTGACAACCCGATTATCGTCAGCAGTTCTGGTCTGACCGATACCCCTGAGAAAATCCGACACCTTGCGGCCAACGGACCCGGTGCGATAGTCCTGAAATCCCTTTTCGAGGAGCAGATCCTCGCTGAATCAGGCATGCTCACTGAAGAAAATGCGTATCCCGAGGCACTGGATTATATTTTATATTATTCCAAAAGCCATGCAATAGGAGAGTACATCAACCTGATTGAGCAATCGAAAAAAACAATCAGCCAGCCTGTTATTGCCAGCATCAATTGCGTATCGGGATCGGAATGGACCGGTTTTGCCAGGCAGATCGAAACGGCCGGGGCGGATGCCCTTGAGTTGAACATGTTTATGCTGCCGGTTGATTACGATGAACCGGAGCGGATGGAACAAAACTATTATGACATATTACAGAAAGTCATGGCGGGAATCAGGATCCCTGTCATAGCCAAGATCAGTCCCTACTTTTCGAACCTGAATCACCTGGTTCACCAGTTTTTTGCAATGGGCGCCAAAGCTGTTGTCCTGTTCAACCGCTTATACGAGCCGGATATCGATATCAACAGCCTCAGGATGACCTCCGCCGGAGTGTTCAGTACCCCGGCTGACCTTAGGCAGACACTTAGGTGGATCAGCCTGGTAAGCGACAGCAACCGTAAAATGGATCTCTCCGCCTCCACGGGTGTCCACGATGCGGCGGCTGTCATCAAATTACTGCTGGCTGGTGCGACAACCGTTCAGGTATGCTCCGTCCTGTACCGTAATGGGCCGGAATATCTAAGAGTACTACTGTCCGGGCTTGGAAAATGGATGATTGGACGAAATTTCAAATCATTGGGAGATTTCCGGGGCAGCATGAGCTATCGCAACCACGATGACCCCGGGACCTGGGAAAGAACCCAATTCATGCGTTATTTTTCAGAAGGCCAATAGTCTACCTGTTACAGTTTTCCAGGACCAGGATCAGTTCGCGAACTAACCGTTGCTTTGACTCCGGCTGATCCGGGAGGCTGTTTTTGAGCTGGGAGGTCAACTCATTGATCCTTTCAACCGGGACAGGGTGTTCCATGCAGGTGTTTTCGATGACCGAAAAGGCCTCAACTGCCAGGCCATAATCACCCGTGATCATCAGGTGAGCAAACAGCAGCAGGTGATGGCTGAAATCCAGCTGGGATTCCCAGCTGGCCCTGACGAGAGCTGCCCGGATGGAGAATAAATCGGGATCAACGAGTGCCTCAGCCATAATTAAGGCAGCTTCGTTGGTTTTGATGCTCGCCAGCCAGTTTTCAATGTCCTGGGCCACTTTTTCGTGACGGGTTACTGCCATGGTCCTGATCAATAGCGGCATTTCCTTTAAACCCGCTACCTTCAACAGCCTCTGAAGGGACTTTTGGGCGATCCCCGGATTCTCTGAGGAGAGCTGCCTGAAGAGTTCGGTTTTTTCTGGAGAGATCCCGGATATTTTCATGGCTGGATTTTGTTTTTAAGATATGCTGCCGTATAGGAAGACGGGCAGAGAATCAGCTCCTCGGGAGTGCCCGCGCAAACCACGGTGCCTCCTTCGGAACCTCCTTCGGGTCCCAGATCGATCAGCCAGTCGGCATTCTTGATGATTTCCGGATTGTGCTCGATGATAACCAGGGTATGGCCCCGGTTCAACAGGGCTTCAAAAGCCTTGAGCAGTATCTTGATATCGTCAAAATGAAGACCGGTTGTGGGCTCGTCAAAGATAAACAGGGTGTGCCCGGTATCATGGCCTTTGCTGAGGAAAGAAGCCAGCTTGATCCTCTGACTTTCTCCCCCGGAAAGGGTTGAGGAAGATTGCCCAAGCTTTATATATCCCAGGCCGACATCGGCAAGCGGTTGCAATTTGGCGGCGATTTTCCGGGAGGTATGGTCCTTCTCTGACCCAAAGAATTCAAGGGCCTCAGAAACTGACATTTCCAGCAGGTCATACACGTTTTTATCCTTAAAACGGACTTCCAGCACTTCCTCCTTGAAACGGGTTCCATGGCAATGTTCGCAGGTCAGGAATACATCCGCCATAAACTGCATCTCAACCTTGATGACCCCTTCTCCCTGGCACTCCTCGCAGCGGCCGCCTTCCACATTAAAGGAAAAATGGGAGGATTTGAAACCGTTCAGGACTGCCAACGGCTGGTCAGCCATTAATTTGCGGATCTCATCCCATGCCTTCAGGTAAGTAACAGGATTGGATCGCGAACTTTTTCCGATCGGATTCTGATCAACGAGTTCCACCTGGGCAATGCGGTGGATATCGCCTTCCAGTGTTCCATACCGACCGGTGCGCTCTCCGGCTCCGTTGATCCTCTTGTTAAGGATTGGAAACAGAGTGCGGTTGACCAGTGTGGATTTTCCCGATCCGCTGACTCCGGTAATGACCGTCATGACTTCCAGAGGAAAGCGTACGTCAATGTTTTTTAGATTGTTTTCGCTGGCGCCTTTTATCTCGATGAAACTGTTCCACTTCCGGCGTGAGGAGGGAACCGGAATCCTTTCGGTGCCCTTGAGATAGGCGGCAGTCAGGCTGTTTTCTGAATAAAGCAACTGTTTATGATCCCCCTCAAAGACGATCTCTCCTCCGTAGCGGCCGGCACCCGGACCAATATCAATGATATAATCAGCCGAGCGGATGATCTCCTCATCGTGCTCCACCACTATGACCGTATTTCCCAGGTCCCTGAGGTGTTTCAAAACGGAAATCAGCTGTGCCGTGTCGCGCGGGTGCAGTCCGATGCTGGGCTCATCCAGAATGTAAAGCGAACCCACCAAGCTGCTGCCCAGGGAACTCGCCAGGTTGATCCTTTGGGATTCGCCTCCTGACAGGGAATTAGAGGTCCGGTTAAGAGTCAGGTAACCCAACCCGACATCAACCAGATAAGTCAGCCGGTTCCTGATTTCCCACAAGATCCGTACCGCGATCTCCTCATCATGGGCATTGAGCTTGAGCCGGAAAAAAAAATCCCTGAGTCCGGAGATTGGCATTTTTACCAGGTCGGTAATGGATTTACCCTTGATCTTGATCCAAGAAGCTTCTTTACGGAGACGGGAGCCCAGGCATTCCGGGCAGACAGTTTTTCCGCGGTACCGGGATAACATAACCCGGTACTGGATTTTATAGGATTTTTCTTCCAGGTGGGCAAAAAAGTCGTTCAGGCCATGAAACCATTGATTCCCTTTCCAGAGGATCCTCTTTTCTTCTTCTGTGAGCAGATAGAAGGGGCGGTGGATCGGAAAACCAAACCGGTCGGCTGCCGCGATCAGTTGCTCCTTCCATTTCGACATTTTCTCGCTTTTCCAGCAAACAATGGCATCCTCGAAGACAGACAGGTTCTTGTTTGGGACCACGAGGTCCTCGTCAATGCCGATCGTGCTCCCAAAACCTTCGCAAACCGGACAGGCGCCGACGGGATTATTAAAACTGAACAGGTGAATCGTAGGTTGCTCAAACCGGATACCATCCAGTTCGAACCGGTCGGAATAGGTTTCAACACGATAGCTTCCGTTGTCGAAAATCTTGAGTGAACAGTCTCCTTTTCCCTCAAAAAAAGCGGTCTGAACCGAATCCGCCACGCGCACTCCCAGATCTTCCTCGTCGCTGATGAAAAAACGGTCGATCAGTATATCATAGGAACCGGTTTCAGCGAGAGGGAATCCGGGTTCAAGCATCTCTGAGATCTTCTTAACGCTTCCGTTTTCTGCAATCCTGGAATAACCCTGCTGAACGAGAATCTCGAGATGTATCTTTAAAGGCCGGTCCTCCGGTTTGTGCATCGGGGCCAGGATCATCACCTGTGTCCCTTCAGGCAGGCTCATGATGTTTTGGACGACGTCCTGTACCTGATGCTTGTTCACCTTCCTGCCGCTGACCGGTGACCAGGTTTCGCCGATGCGGGCGAACAGAAGTTTCAGGTAATCATAGATTTCCGTCGAAGTACCGACAGTCGAACGGGGATTTCGCGTGTTTACTTTTTGCTCGATGGCAATGGCCGGGGGTATGCCGGTGATCAGGTCCACATCAGGCTTGTCAAGTCGCCCGAGAAACTGGCGGGCATAGGCCGAAAGGCTCTCCACATACCTGCGCTGTCCTTCAGCGAACAGGGTGTCAAATGCCAGGCTGGACTTTCCCGAACCGGACAGGCCCGTGATGACCACAAGCTTATCACGCGGTATGGATACATTGATGTTTTTCAGGTTATGTACCCGGGCTCCTTTGATCTGGATGAAGTCTTCAGGTGTAAGCCTCTGATCCGGCATGCTTTTTGCGAAATATCGGAGTGCAAAGGTAGGGCATTTCATGCAGGCGGAAAAATTATTCTATTTGTAAAATGTTTTTCGTACATTTGCGTTCAATAGTCAGAGACATTAACCAAAACTAATAGGAGGACTGTTATCGAGGCAATTCTACTTCGCTGATAATCAATAAAAAGGAGGTAGTTTTGAACCTACATAATCTTGATGATTATGTCCTCGTGCAACAGTACATCGCAGGCGACCCAGCCTGCATCGAGGAGTTAATCAACAGGCACAAGAACCGGGTTTACACCTATATTTTGCTCATTGTGCGGAACACCCAACTGGCTGAAGACATTTTCCAGGATACTTTTATTAAGGTTATCCGTTCACTCGGCAAGGGCAAGTATTACGACAAGGGCAAATTCCTTTCCTGGGTTCTGAGGATTGCCCACAACCTCATTATAGACCATTACCGGAAGCAGAAACTGCTCAATACCGTGCCGAACGAGTCGGGTGAAATAGATTTGCTGAATAACCGCAAGTTGTCGGAACAAAATGTTGAAGAATGCATGATTCACGATCAGGTCATGTCGGATGTCCGCATGCTCGTGGATCTTCTGCCGGACGACCAGAAACAGGTGGTTTACCTCAGGCATTACTGCGGTATGAGTTTCAAGGAGATCGCTGACCAGACCGGTGTCAGCATCAATACGGCGCTGGGGCGTATGAGATATGCCCTTATCAATATGCGCAAATTGGTTAAAGACAAGCAATTGACTTTGACCTTATCCTGAGTCGAAGAGTGACAGACCCCCGGGTACGGGCTGGGGGTACATGCACTTGGTCAGCGACCGGGGTTACTGATCCCCCGGTTAACAACCGGGGGTTACTTTACTTTTTTTTGGGAGTGGATATACTAACGGAAATGCACCGGCGTTCTTTAATAAAAACAACATTCTGCCTATGATGAACTTATCTACCCTTCTTTTTCTTGTCAACACGGAACCGGGAAACGAAGAAGACAGCCATCTTGTCGAAGAGATCAACCTGATGGAGAAAATCGATACGGAACCTCTGTTCAAAGCCCCGGAAGCAGCCGTGAGAAAAGTACTGGGTTTCGCAGCTGCCTGTTCGACAATGAAAACCTCCTCCATCGAGGAGTTCGAGATCATTAAAAATTAATTACCTCTGTTTCAATTCAAAAGGGTGCCTTCGGATCAACCGGAGGCATTTTTTTTAAGAAATATTTTGCCAGCTCAAATTAGCGTTTTACATTTGTGATATCAAAATGATATCAAAATGAAAAAAGAGTCTGAATTTAAAGCTTGGAATGGCTACCTGATGATTGCCATTTGGTTGATCCTGGGTATCGGATCGGTTTTAGGTGTGGTATTCCTTCAGGATTACCTCTACATTTTCATCCCCGTGCTTGCAATCAGTTTATTCTGCATGGCGGGTTTAGCGGTTGTTAACTCGAATGAATCCCTGGTTTTGGTTTTGTTCGGGAATTACAGGGGGACTATCAAGGAGAATGGTTTCTTTTGGTTTAATCCCCTTGTGATCCGGAAAAAGATATCCCTGAGAGCCCGTAACTTCGACAGCCAGCCGATCAAGGTGAATGATAAGGTTGGAAATCCGATCATGATCGGCCTGGTGCTGGTCTGGAAGGTGGAGAACACCTACAGGGCTGCCTTCGATGTAGATGAATATGAACATTTTGTAACGGTTCAGAGCGATGCCGCGCTGCGGAAGCTGGCCGGCATGTACCCCTATGATAATTTCGAGGTTGAAAAAGCTGAACTGACTTTACGTTCGGGAGTTGAAGAGGTGAATGACCAGCTTGCCACTGAGCTGATCGAACGACTCAATATTGCCGGGATCAAGGTTATTGAAGCCAGGATCAACTACATCGCCTATGCATCTGAGATTGCAGGTGCGATGCTTCGACGTCAGCAGGCCCAGGCTGTGGTCGCCGCTCGCTCCAAAATTGTTGAAGGAGCGGTCGGGATGGTTCAGATGGCCTTGGACCAGTTATCGCAAAAGCAGATCATTGACCTGGATGAAGAGAGGAAGGCTGCCATGGTTTCCAACCTGATGGTGGTGCTGTGCTCGGATGTTTCCGCCCAGCCGATCGTCAATGCCGGAACCCTTCATAATTAATGGATCATGAACCCCAAGAAGTCATTCGTGCTGCGGCTGAATTCGGAAATGTACGAGGCGCTGGAGAAGTGGGCGGCCGATGAGTTCCGCAGCACGAACGGACAATTGGAATACCTTATTCATGAAGCCCTGAAAAAAGCGGGGAGAAAGCCGAGGGTGAAGGAGGAAGGAGAAAGGAGGAAGGAGAAAGTAACTTCCGGCGTATCCGGCGCAGCCGGTGCAACCGGAGGAGACCAGGAACAAGGATAAAGGAAAAAGGAAAAAGGAAAAAGTAAGAGAGAGACGTTATACCGGATCATGGTAAGGGGGCGCAGGAGACTGCGCCCGTTTTTATTTACCGGTGAATACGTAGGAGATCAGGTTCGCGCCCATTCTGAGGGCCTTCAGGCGTGTAACTTCGGAGTCGCCGTGAACCTGGGGATTTTCCCAGCCGTCGCCCAGGTCGCTTTCATAGGTGTAGAAGCAAATCAACCGGCCTTCCCAGATCAGGCCGAATCCTTGGGGACGCTTATTGTCGTGTTCATGGATCTTGGGGAGGCCGGAGGGGAAGGAGAAAGGAGAAAGGAAAAAGGAAAAAGTGGGGGGGAGTTCGGTGAAGTCGAGTTCGGGGAATACCTTTTTCATTTCACGGCGGATATAAGGATCGATGCCGTAATTGTCGTCGATATGGAGAAATCCTCCTGCCAGCAGGTATTTCCGCAGGTTTGCAGCCTCTTTATCCGAGAAGATCACATTGCCGTGGCCGGTCATGTGGACGAAAGGGAGGGAGAAGATATCGCGGCTGCCGGGTTCTACGGTGACCGGATCTTTTTCGATGGTTGTTTTCAGGTTTTCGTTGCAGAACCGGATCAGGTTGGGGAGGGAAGTGGGGTTGGCGTACCAGTCGCCGCCGCCGTTGTACTTCAGGAGTCCGATCCTGACGGATTGGGAATGCAATGGGCAAAGGAAAGAGGAAAAAGGAAAAAGGAAAAAGGAGAGGAGGGTAATTTTTATTAATGATTTCATGATGGTGTAAAGTTGGTGGATTCGGTTCAAACGGCAACGAGCTGATAGGTGAATGTGCAAAAATTCTTACATTTGCGGCGACCCTGGAGAAATGCCGGAGTGGTCGATCGGGGCGGTCTCGAAAACCGTTGTACCCCTACGGGTACCGGGGGTTCGAATCCCTCTTTCTCCGCAACCTTAGGGGCACGATAGCGCAATA